>JACCXW010000146.1 GCA_013696785.1 Geodermatophilaceae bacterium
CATCCGACACGCCATCGAGAACGGCGGCGATCTCGGTGACCGCTGTCGCGACCGGGTGGCCGATCGGGGTGTCCAGCGCTGCGCTCACACCATCAAGCTAGCCGCACCCACCGACAGTCTCCGACCCCTCAGACCCGTTGCCGCACAACAACTTTCGACAACGCCGGGCGCGTCAGCCCCAGCAGAAGCAGAACGGATGCCCGGCGGGGTCTGCGTAGACCTGGAAGCCCTCGGCCGACCCGGTGTCTTCGGCCGGCTGCAGCAACCGGGCACCCAGTGACATGGCCTTCTCGTGAGCAGACTTGAGGTCATCGACGTACAAGTCGAGGTGGATCTGCTGGGGCGTCCCGCCGGGCCATTCAGGCTGTACATGGTCGGGCGCGAGCTGAAAGGCCAGCCGCTGTTCGCCGTCGACGTGGACGCTGTGCCAATCGTCATCCGCGTCGACCGTTCCACCCAGCAGTCCGGCCCAGAAGGTGCTCTCAGCGGTCAGGTCGGCGGCGTCGAAGACGACGATCTGTCGGGAAATCTTCATGCGGGCAGTCTTCCAGGACTGAAGCTGTGCCCGGGATGCTCACCCGCGGTGGGCGACGGGCCGGAACGCGTCCGAGATCGGCGATTGGGCCGGCGACGACGAGCCACGTGCGAATCAGGCGTCTGGGACGTGGTGGACTAGGCGCTGGCCCGCACGCACCAGGCTGACGCGGCCACCTCGAACGGCGCGGACGGCAACCGCTGCTCGCATTGGGTCCGGAGCAGCTCGCGCCGAGACTCATCCAGTTGCGCGACGTACGCGCCGGCCGGTCCGACGCCGAGAGTGAATGGCTCCCACCAGTCGGCGAACGTGGCGAACCGGACTCGCACAGTCAACGAAGCCGACTCGATGTTCGCCAGGCCGGCCGCGTCACACAGTTCCGCCAGGTGACCCTCCCGCGCGCCGGCAAGATCGGACTCGTCGTGCGCATCGGCATCCATGTCGCGAACCGCTTGCCAGAATGTGGACAGTGGTCCGCCGCCTCCGGCGTGGTCCCACACGCACGCGGCGACGGTGCCGCCTGCGCGGGTCACCCGAGCCATCTCACGAAGCCCCGCCACGGGATCTGTCATGAAGTGCACCACCAGCTGGGCGAGGGCGAGGTCGAAACTGTCGTCGGGGAAGGGCAGGCTTTCAGCCACACCGGAGCGCACGTCGGCGTCGGGGAGACGTGTGCGCGTCGCCTCGACAAATGAATCCGAGGGATCGACCGCGGCGACCGACGCAGCGCCCAGCCGTTGCACCAGTTGCGCGGTCAAGGCGCCCGGCCCGCAGCCGACGTCGAGGGCCCGCTGACCCGGCCGGACATCGGCCAACTCAGCGAACTGGGCAGCCAGCGGCTCGGCGTACTGACCCATGAACCGTGCGTAGGCATCTGCGGAGACGTTGAAACTCACGAACGAACTTTATGCCGCCGGCCGGCCGTGGCCGGCACGGGACAGTTGACGGGGGACACGGCTAATGGTCGAATGCGCGACTTGACTCGAAGGAGCCATGGCCGTGAGCGAGGACGTCTACACCAACCAGATCCCGATGGTTCGATACGAGCCGAGTTCGTTGCACGGTGAGGTTCTTGCACCACGGGGCACCGTGGTGGTCTATCTCGCCGCCCAGGGTTCCGAACAACTCTCCTCCATCCGAGCCACCGCGAGGGGGCGGAGGACGGCCGAGGCGCTGCTCGAGGGTGTCGATCGTGCCGACGCGGACGGGCATCTCGTGTCGGTGACGTACGCGGACCAGGTTCTCGCCGCCGGAGTCCCGGTGCCGCGAGACGGCAGGCCGGTGCGCCTGATCCTGCCCTTCACCGGCGGCGACGTCGACGCCGGAGAGCTGCTCGTGACAACGACCGAAGGTCCGGGACTCGTCGATGCCGTCGCCGTGCGGCATGACCCTCCGCTCAGCGCGGTCGAGCAGGCTGCCCTGACTTTGTTGCCCCGAGACCAGTTGAGCGTCAATCTCGGCGCGGCGTTGCCAGGTGGCATCGCGCTGGACAACGAAGAGGAACGCCGGCGGCAAGAGGAGGAA
>JACCXW010000147.1 GCA_013696785.1 Geodermatophilaceae bacterium
GCGCCGCCGTAGCGGTCCCGGACCCCAGAAACGCCGTCGCCGCAACAACCAGGGCGACGGTGAGTACAGACCTGCGCATGATGCTCTCCTTCCGATGCGGACATGCCGGGCCGAAGGCTGCATGCCGCAGCTCTACGTCCGCTCTATGGGCAGTCGCCTCAGTTGTCTCCGCCCACGCGCTCATGGCAGGCCATGACCTCGCGTGTAATCGACGGAACGCACGCAGTCGGTCACTCTTGAGACACGGGAAAACGTGACTCCGAGGGAGCAGTGCGGCCATGCGGGCGACAGCGTCGAGCGAGGAACGGCAGCGGTCCTCCCGGCTGCTTCGCGTCGTGCTTCCCCTTGACGGGTCTGCCTCATTCTTGCTGCCGGTGCTGCTGCTGGCATCCGTCCCTGTCCTGATCTGGTTCGAGCCGCCGGTCTGGTTGGTCGGTTCGATCGTGATCGGCTCCGCAGTCGTCCTCGGTTCGTGCGGCGCCGTCATGGCTGCTGCCATGGCGAGGACCATGCTGAGCGGGGCGGCCGAGCACCCGGAGATGACGCGGTTCCTGCTCAGCAGCAAGCGCTGAACTCCGGCGTCCATTCACGCCAGCGGGACTCAGATCAATCCGGCCTCGCGTGCCAGCAAGGCCACCTGCACGCGGTTGTCGAGGTCGAGCTTTGTCTCTGACCGTTCGACGTACCACGTCCGACGGCGAGCGCTACCTCACGTTCGCGATCGCTCAGCCGATCCAGCAGTTCAGCTGCTCGCTGCTGCCTCGGATTGTGGGCCGCGCGTGGGAACTCGGACTCGGCCACCCGGCGGTGTGTCCTTCCGCGGAAAGCCGCTGGCCCCGGCCCGCAGTGCGTGCAGTACCAGGTCGTCGGCGTGGAACGCCGTCAGCACGATCACCTCCGGCGGCTGCTGCCGACGGCGCAGCATTTCGGTGGCCGTCAATCCGTCCATCCGCGGCATCCGGATGTCCATCAGGACGACGTCCGGACTGTCGGCGTCCACCGCGGCAGGCACCTCGTCGCCATCCGTGGCCTCGGCGACCAGACAGATTCCGGCGGCGCCGCCGGGCACCATCGCCAACGCCGAGCGCACCAGGGCATCGTCGTCGACCACGAGGATCCGGAACAACATCTTCAGCAGGCTCGCGCTGCGAACCTCCGGCGACGACAACGTCCGCGTTCTCGCCGTGCTCGCCTATCTGCATGAATAGCCGTCGTCAGGCGCCGGGATAGGCGACCGTCAAGAAGTCCACTTCGGCGCCGGCTCCGGCCCCACCGACGACGTAGACGTCGCCACTCGTGGGGTTGACAGTGATGTCTGCAGAGACGTTGAAGGTGAAGTCCTCCTGGGCGTACGTGGCGGTCCACAGCGGGATGCCACCGGGGCTGTACGCCGAGGTCTTGAAGTACAGGCCGCCGTAGTTGTACTCCGACAAGGCGTAGACGTTGCCGCTGCCGGCATCGACGGCGATGTCAGCCCGCTCGGGATAGGCGGTCCCACCGCCGGGACCGGTGAACGTGTGCCGCCACAGCCGGGTGCCCTGCGCGTCGTAGCCGAAGACGAGGCGGTCGAACGGCGGCGGCGCCCCTAGCGTCTGGTCGTTGATGGCCAGCACGTACGCGTTACCGGTCGTCGGGTCCACGGCGAGGGCGCTGTCGGATTTTCCGCGCGGCCCCTGCTCGGTCGCGGTCCACAGCTCCTCGCCGGACGTTCCGTAGGCGATCAGCTGGTGCTCGAAGCGCTCGCCGGCCTCCTCCGAGCGGCCGAGGATGACTGTCGCGCCGGCCGGGGTCAGGCCGAGACCGGCGAGGTAGTTGCGCACGCCCGGCAGATTCGTCTGCCGCACGGTCCAAAGCCGCGACCCGGAGGCGGAGTAGGCAAGGGTGACGTAGGCGTTCTCCCCGATTTCGCCGTCCTGCTCCAGACGGCTGTTCCCGGCGACGTGGACGACGCCCGTCTGCTCGTCCACAGCGATCTCGGTCGCGGTGTCCGTCCCGTGCTTGGGACCGTCGTAGCCTCGCGCCCACAACTCCTGCCCGGTCCGGCTGTAGGCCACCGTCACGAAATCCGCCGGTGCCGCGGGCAGGCCCGCCGTGCCGGTCACGTAAACGTTGCCATTGCCGGAGTCGACCGCGATCGCCTTGGCGCTCTCGACGCCGGCGTCGGGACCGGCATACCGCGCCACCCACAGCGGCCGTCCGGTCCGGCTGTAGGCTACCGTCGCGAAATCGGAGCTGCCGTCGGCTCCCTGGCTCGAACCGGTCACGAATACGCGTCCCGTCGCCGGGTCGACCGCAATGTCGCTGGCGGCGTCGTGGCCGCCGCGGAAGCGGCCGCTGTAGGCGCGCTTCCACAACTTTTCGACGGAGGCCGTGTAGCCGATCGTGGCGAAGTCGTCGGAGTTGTTCGCCCGGCTTCCGGTGCCGTTGACGTAGACATTGCCTGTCACCGGGTCGACAGCCACCGCTTCGGCGGTGTCGTAGCCACCGAACGGATCGTCATCCGTCGCCACCCACAACGGATCAGGTGCCGGCGCGCCGCCGCAGGAATAGCGAAGGCGACCATCACCACGGCGACTGACACCGCCGCGGTCATCGACCGCAACATTCGGATC
>JACCXW010000186.1 GCA_013696785.1 Geodermatophilaceae bacterium
CGTCGACCGGGTTCGCGATCGTCTTGAGGTAGGCGAGCGCGTCACGGACCTCGCGGCGCTCGTAGAAGCGGACGCCGCCGACCACGCGGTAGGGCAGGCCGACCCGGATGAAGATCTCCTCGAACACCCGGGACTGGTTGTTGGTGCGGTAGAAGACCGCGACGTCGCCCGGTCGTACTCCTTCGGTGTCCCCGAGCCGGTCGACCTCGCCGGCGACCCAGGCGGCCTCGTCGTGCTCGTTGTCGGCGACGTAACCCTGGATCAGTGTTCCGGCACCTTGGTCGGACCACAGGTTCTTGGGCCGCCGGCCGCTGTTGCGGGCGATCACCGCGTTCGCGGTCTGCAAGATCGTCTGGGTCGAGCGGTAGTTCTGCTCCAGCAGCACGGTGGTGGCGTCGGGATAGTCGCGCTCGAACTCGACGATGTTGCGGATCGTCGCGCCTCGGAAGGCGTAGATCGACTGATCGGCGTCGCCTACCACGCACAGTTCGGCACCGCCGGCGAGTTCACGGACCAGGACGTACTGCGCCTGGTTCGTGTCCTGGTACTCATCGACGAGCACGTGCTTGAACCGGCGGCGGTAGTGCTCGCCGACGTCGGGGAAGGCCTGCAGCAGGTTCACCGTCGTCATGATGAGGTCGTCGAAGTCCATCGCGTTGGCTTCGCGCAGCCGCCGCTGGTAGCCGCGGTATGCCGCTGCCAGGACACTCTCGACACTGTTGGTGGGCGAGTACGACTCCTCGTCGACCAGTTCGTTCTTGAGGTTGCTGATCTGGTTGATCAGCGACCGGGCCGGATAGCGCTTGGGATCCAGGTCGAGATCGCGGGTGACCAGCGTCATCAGCCGCTGCGAGTCGCCTTGGTCATAGATCGTGAAACTGGACGTGAACCCCAGTTCCTTGGCGTGCGCCCGAAGGATGCGCACGCACATCGAGTGGAACGTCGAGACCCACATGAGCCGCGCCCGGTTGCCGACGAGGCTGGTGACCCGCTCGCGCATCTCACCGGCGGCCTTGTTGGTGAACGTGATCGCGACGATCTCGCCGGGCTGGACCCGGCGGTGCTTGAGCAGCCACGCGATCCGGTGTGCCAGCACCCGGGTCTTGCCGGAGCCGGCGCCGGCCACGATCAGCAGTGGTCCGCCCTCGTGCAGCACCGCCTGCCGCTGCTGCGGGTTCAACCCGGCGAGGAGTGGATCGTCGTGATCGATCGGCGGGCGATCGAGCTCGGTGGCGGCGGGCGGGCTGTTCATCTCGCCGCCACTGTACGGCGGCCGACCGACATCCTTGGGTGTGGCAGACTGCCATCGTGCGCAAGACAGCGCCTTCCACAGCGCAGCAGTTCTTCTACGGATACCGCGATCCGGTGTCCGTCGAAACCGTCTGAGCACAGACAATCCGACGCCCCGGGCCGCGAAGCCCGGGGCGTTCGTGCGTCCGGCACCGCATCCCGGCTCAGCCAGCAGGAGCTCGCCATGACCAGTACGCCGGTCGACTCGCGCATCGACGCTTTGCGCATCGACATCACCGCGATCGACGAGCAGATCCTGGACCTTGTGGCCCGCCGGGTCGCACTGTCCCGGGAGGTCGGCGCGCTGCGGATGGCCGCCGGTGGCACCCGGCTGTCCCTCGCCCGGGAGCAGGTGATAGTCGACCGCTTCACCGCAGCCCTGGGAGCAGACGGAACCGCACTGGCGATGCTGCTGCTCCGAGCCGGCCGCGGCCGGCTGTGACCGACGTAGCATTCCGCTGGTGAGCACCCCGGAACCGCTCGTCGTCGAACGGGCCCTTGTCGTGGTCGCCCATCCGGACGACATCGACTTCGCAGCGGCCGGAACGATCGCCATGTGGGTCGAGGCGGGCATCGAGGTCACCTACTGCCTGGTCACCGACGGCGACGCGGGCGGCTTCGACGACACGCCCCGCGAGCGGATGGCGGGCCTGCGCCGCGAGGAACAGACCGCCGCGGCCGCCGCGATCGGCGTCACCGAGATCCGTTTCCTGGGCCACCCGGACGGCCGGCTCTACGTCACCGACGAGGTACGCCGCGACATCAGCCGGGTGATTCGCGAGGTCCAGCCGCAACGTGTCCTCACCCAGTCCCCGGAGCGGTCCTGGGACCGGCTTCCGGCCAGTCACCCCGACCACCTCGCGACCGGCGAGGCTACGACGATTGCGGTCTACCCCGACGCCCGAAATCCTTTCGCCCATCCCGAACTGCTTGCCGACGGGCTTGAGGCATGGACCGTCCGCGAACTGTGGCTGATGGGCGGTCCCACGCCCGGTCATTTCGTCGACGTCACGGAGACCTTCGACCGCAAGATGGCCGCGTTGTTCTGCCACGTCAGCCAGGTGGGCCATCGCCCGGAAATAGCGGATGTGGTCCGCGGCTGGGGTACCAGGACCGCGCAGGCGGCCGGCTTGCCCGAGGGGCGGCTGGCCGAGGCATTCCAGGTCGTCCCCATCCCCTACTGACCCGACGCGGCGTCAGACGATGCGGCGGTCGTTGGCCCACCGGGTGAGTTCGTGCCGGCTGGACAGTTGCAACTTGCGCAGCACACTCGAGACGTGCGTCTCGACGGTCTTCACCGAGATGAACAGCCGCCCGGCGATCTCCTTGTACGCGTAGCCACGTGCGAGCAGCCTCAGCACCTCGCGCTCCCGGGCGGTCAGCCGATCCAGATCCGACTCGTCGGCGGCGGGCTCCGCGACACCCGCGGTGAACGCATCCAGGACGAACCCGGCCAGCCGGGGGGAGAACACCGCGTCCCCGTCGGCCACCCGGCGTACCGCATCGAGCAGTTCGGCGCCGGAGATCGTCTTGGTCACGTAGCCGCGGGCGCCTGCTCGGATGACCCCGATGACATCCTCGGCCGCGTCGGAGACCGACAACGCGAGGAATTTGATGCCAGGCAGCTCAGGCCGGATCTGGTCGAGAATCGCCTTGCCGCCACCGTCAGGCATGTGAACGTCGAGCAGTACGACGTCAGGGACCGTGCTCCTGATACCCGCCACCGCGGTCGCAACGTCGGCGGCATCGCCCACCACGTCCACGTCGGTGCCGAGCTCAGCCTTGACGCCCGAGCGGACCATCGCATGGTCATCCACGAGATAGACCCGAACCGTCATGCCGCGTCCCGATCCATCGTGAGCTCGACCTCCGTGCCCGCCCCAGCAGCCGAGCGCACATTGGCCTTGCCACCGTGTCGCTGCATCCGGCCCTCGATCGATCCGCGCAGACCCTGCCGATCCTCGGGAACCGCCGCCGGGTCGAACCCGACACCCCGATCCCGGACGTAGACCGCGATCCGCTTCGACTCCACCTCGGCGTACAGGGAGACCTCCTCAACGCCAGCGTGCCGCGCGGCGTTGATCAGCGCTTCGCGGGCCGCCTGTACGACGGCACCTGCGGCATTGTCGAGATCGCAGTCGCCCACGACGACGGTCTCGACCGCGACGGCATAGGAATCCTCGACCTCGGCCGCAGCGGCCTGGATCGCCGCGGCGAAGCGGACCGCGGGATCGGGCCCGCGGCCGTAGAGCCAAGAACGCAGCTCCCGTTCCTGTCCGCGGGCCAGGCGGGCGACCTCGCGAGGGGAGTCGACGTGCCGCTGGATCAGGGCGAGGGTCTGCAGCACGGAGTCGTGCAAGTGCGCGGCGACCTCGGCCCGCTCCTGGGTGCGGATGCGCTCACGCCGCTCCGCGGTCAGCTCGGTGGCCAGCCGCCACCACCAGGGGGCGGTGACCAGGACCAGCCCAACGACGATTACCACGATGGCAACGAGCGCCTGCCGCGCGGCACCCAGCTGGTCGGCCTGCACGAGGAAGGCGATCAGGCCGGCTATGACGAGTGCCGCGCCTGCCGTGAGCAGCAGCCAGCCGCGGTTGCCGGTCGACGCCGGGCGTTCGTCCATCCGTCGCCAGATCAGCGCGACACCAACACCTGCGATGAGCAACGGGACGACGACATCCGTTCCGCCGGCCACGTTGAACTGCGCCAGCGCCAGGATGACGCCCAGTGCCAACGCAATCAATGCGACTGACTGGCCGCGATCCCGCCGCGGGACGGCGGGCCGGTCGGAGGGCTCGGACCGCTGCAGCGGCACGAACGCCCACAGTCCGGCGTACGCGAGAATTCCTGCCCCACCAAAACCGGTGAGCGCGATGAAGACCACCCGGACGGCCACGGCTGGTACGCCGAGATGCTGGGCAACGCCGTCGCACACTCCGGCGATGACCCGCGCCTCGGGCCGGCGCACGAGCGGCGTCCGGACCGGAGCGGTGACTGTCACGGCACCTACGGTACGGCGCAAAGATCAGGGTCGGATCAGGGAAATCCCCGATTCCCCCGCTGAGGTGTGCTCGGCACCATCAAGGTATGACAAGCACACCGCCCGCGTACACGCCATCCGCTCCTCCGCCTCCTCCTCCTCCCCCACCGGCCTCTCCGCCGCGACCGATGCTGCGGCGCAGCAACAACACCCGTCTGCTTGGCGGTGTCAGCGGTGGGCTGTCCGAGCACACCGGCATCGACGTCCTCCTGTTCCGCGTCGGCTTCGTCGTCCTCACCATCGCCGGGGGTGCCGGTCTCCTGCTGTACCTCGCGCTGTGGCTGTTGCTCCCGGATGCCTACGGCGAACCCAGCTCGGCGCAGCGCTGGCTGGCCCGGCGCCCGACCTCGACGGCGCGCAACATCATCCTGGTCGTCGCCGGCCTGTTCGTCCTGGCCGTCATCCTCGACGACGTCGGTGCCGATTCGGGCGTCATCGCGATCCTGGCAGTGGCCGCGCTGGCCTATATGTGGACACGAGATCGCGATCGGCACGAACAACCGAACGTTCCTGCCGATGCGGCCGTCTCCCAACCCGAAGGAGGCGCCGGAGTGGTCACCGCCGTGCAACGGCGGCCGATCCGTCCCCCCCGGCAGCGCTCCGTCCTCGGCCGCCTCACGATCAGCGTGCTGCTCATCTCGCTCGGAATCCTGGCGCTGATCGATCGGCAGACCGACTTCGACCTCTCGACGAGCGGCTACCTCGCCGTAGCGCTGGGAATCGTCGGCGGCGGCCTGCTGGTGGGGACCTTCTGGGGCCGCAGCCGCGGGCTGATCGTGCTCGGAGTCCCGCTCGTCGTCCTGCTGTGCATGGCATCGACGTTCGACGTGTCCCTGCGAAACGGTGTCGGGGAACGCTACTGGCAGCCGTCCTCAGCCGATGCGATCGAATCGTCGTACAGGTACGGCATCGGGCAGGCGGAACTTGATCTGTCCACTGTGGACTTCGAAGACGCAGACGCCGGTACGACGATCCGCGCCGGCATCGGCTACGTGCACATCATCGTTCCGGCGGACGTCGACGTCCGCGTGACCGCCGACGTCCGAACCGGCTCACTCACCTTGTTCGACGTCAGGACCGAGGCGTCCTCGGATGTACGGCGGACCGTCACCGACACCGGTGCCGACGGCCCCGGTGGCGGACAACTCGATCTGGCCGTGGATCTCGGCCTCGGACTCGTGGAGGTAACCCGTGTTGGCTAAGCACGACACCGACGTCGTCTCGCTCGTGTTAGGCACGCTATTCATTGCCGCTGCCCTGCTCTGGGGGCTGGCCGAGGACGTCGCACTTCCCGGGCGGGACTGGTACCTGCCGGTGCTGCTGATCGTGGTCGGCGCCGTCGGACTGCTCAGCGCCCGCACCGGACGGCGACCGCAGGAGACTGACCAGCTCTAACCGAAGCGTGCACGCAAACCCCACAGGCCCACCCCCGTCACTCCCACTCGATGGTGGCGGGGGGCTTGCTGGTCAGGTCCAGCGTGACCCGGTTGACCTGAGGAACCTCGTTGGTGATCCGGGTGGAGATCCGGGCAAGTACGTCGTAGGGCAGCCGGGTCCAATCCGCGGTCATCGCGTCCTCGCTCGACACCGGCCGCAGCACAACCGGATGCCCGTACGTCCGGCCATCACCCTGTACGCCGACCGACCTCACGTCGGCCAACAGAACCACCGGGCACTGCCAGATCTCCCGGTCCAGGCCGGCAGCGGTGAGTTCGTCCCGGACGATCAGGTCCGCGGCGCGCAGCACGTCGAGTCGCTCTCGAGTCACCGCCCCGATGATGCGGATTCCCAGGCCCGGCCCCGGAAACGGCTGCCGCCACACGATCGCTTCGGGCAACCCGAGTTGCACGCCGACCCGGCGTACCTCGTCCTTGAACAAGGAGCGCAGCGGCTCGATGAGCTCGAATTCCAGGTCCGACGGCAGGCCGCCCACGTTGTGATGACTCTTGATGTTCGCCGTACCGGTCCCGCCTCCGGACTCCACGACGTCGGGATACAGCGTGCCCTGGACCAGGAAATCGACCGACTCACCGTGCGCCGCAGCGTCGCCGACCACGTCCCTGGCGGCCTGCTCGAAGACTCGGATGAATTCCCGGCCGATGATCTTGCGCTTCTCCTCGGGATCGGCCACCCCGTCCAGAGCGTCGAGGAAGCGGTCGGCGGCGTCGACCACCTCGAGCCGGATACCCGTCGCCGCGACATAGTCGCGCGACACCTGTTCAGTCTCCCCGGCGCGCATGAGCCCGTGGTCGACGTAGACACAAGTCAGCTGGTCGCTGACCGCCTCGTGCACCAGCGCAGCCGCCACCGCGGAGTCCACGCCGCCGGACAGCGCGCAGAGCACGCGCCGGTCCCCGACGCGCTTGCGGATCCGGGCCACCTGGTCGTCGACGACGTTGTCCATCGTCCACGACGGCCTACAGCCGGCGATATCGAACAGGAAGCGCTCGAGCACTGCTTGCCCGTGCGCGGTGTGTCGTACCTCCGGGTGGAACTGCACGCCGGCCATGCGACGGGAAGGGTCCTCGAAGGCCGCCACCGGCGCGCCCTGACTCGTGGCGATCACCTGGAAGCCGGCCGGGGCGGCCACGCAGGAGTCGCCATGCGACATCCACACCGACTGCTCGACGGGGAGATCCTGCAGAAGAAGGCCGGATGTCGTGACCGTGAGCGGCGTTCCGCCGTATTCCGACCGGCCGGTGTGCGCGACCTCGCCGCCGAGTGCCTGCGCCATCAACTGGAAGCCGTAGCAGATGCCGAACACCGGTATCCCGGCATCCAGCAGTCCGGGCGGGGCCTGCGGCGCCCCCTCGACGTACACCGAGGAGGGTCCACCGGACAGGATGATGGCGCTCGGGTTGCGGGCGAGCATCTGCTCGACCGGCTGGTCCGACGGGACGATCTCGCTGAAGACGCGGGCCTCACGTACCCGCCGGGCGATCAGCTGGGCGTACTGCGCGCCGAAGTCGACGACAAGAACGGTGTCGAAACCCACGCCTGACCCTTCCTGGTGTGGGCTCAGTTTAGCGACACCCGCCTGCGGTACGTTCCTGCCTTCGGCGGCCAGAGGAGCACAGACTGTCCATCACCTTTCACACCGTCGCGCCGGAGGACGCGCTCGATCCACGGTTGAGAGCCGACCTGCTGGACACGTGGGTCGGGGTGACCAATGCGGGCGGAGCTGTCGGTTTCACCGCACCCGCACCGGTAGCGGCCGTGGAACGGACGTTGGACGCGGTTCTTGCCCGGGTGGCCGACGGTAAGGACGCACTCGGTGTCCTGCGTGGCCCGCACACAACAGTGGGAATGGGCCTCCTGGTGAACCGCGACAGCGATGTGTGCCGGCACTGGCGGACCGTCCTGCGGGTGATGGTCCACCCGCGCCACCAAGGAGCGGGCGCCGGCGTCGACCTCATGCGGGGCCTTCATCAGCTCGCGCGAGAGCTGGGCCTCGAGCAGTTGCAACTCACCGTTCGCGACGGGCATGGCCTCGAGCGCTTCTACGAGCGTCTCGGCTATGCCGTGGTGGGACGGCACCCAGGCGCCGTGCGGGTAGCTCCGGGCGACGATCGGGATGAAGTCATGCTCGTCGCCTCACTAGGAGAGGCGGTGGAATCGGTACCGGCCGCGGCTGTCGCAGCGTCGGCGGATACCGCTTCGATGTCTCAGCCGAGGACCAACTCGACCTTCTGAAACTCCTTGAGGTCCTTGTAGCCGGTCTTGGCCATGGCCCGCTTCAGGGCGCCGAAGAGGTTCGTCCGCCCGTTCCAGCCGTCTGCGGGGCCGAAGAGCACCTTGTGCAGCGAACCCGCGGGCGGCACCGGCTCCGAGACGCTACCGCGTGGAAGCCGCGGATGTGCGGCCACGCTGTCCCAGTACAGGCCCTGGCCCGGGGCCTCCTCGGCCAGGCGCAGCGCCTCTCCGAGCATCACCGCGTCCGCGCCGCAGGCAAGCGCCCGCGCGATCTGGCCGCTGTCTTCTATCTCGCCGCTGGCAATGACGTGGACGTATCGGCCACCCGTCTCGTCGAGATAGTCCCGCCGGGCCGCGGCGGCATCGACGATGGCGGTCGCCAGCGGGACCCTGATGCCCAGCACCTCGTCGGTGGAGGAGAAATAGTCCGCGCTGATCCCGACGATGACGCCGGCCGCCCCGGTACGCATCAGGTGCAGTGCCGTCTGATGGTTCGCGCAGCCACCCACGATCACGGGGATGTCCAGGTCGGCGATGAACTCCTTGAGATTCAACGGTTCGCCGCTGCTGCTCACGTGCTCCGCCGACACGATCGTGCCCTGGATGACCAGGATGTCGACGCCGGCAGCCAGGATCGTCGGTGCGAGCGCCAGCGTGTGCTGCGGGGAGACCCGCGCCGCTGTCGTCACCCCGCTGGCCGCGATCTCCTTGATCCGCGCCGTGATCAGGTCCGCCTTGACCGGCTCGGCGTAGATCTCCTGCAGCAGCGGCGTGCTGGGGGCGTCTGGATCGGCATCCACGATCCGGGCCAGTTGCGGCAGCGGATCGTCGTACCTGGCCCAGAGTCCTTCCGCGTTGAGGACGCCAAGCCCACCCAGCCGGCCGACCTCTGCGGCCATGGCCGGACTCATGGTCGCGTCGGAGGGTTGTGCGACGAGCGGGATGTCGAAGGTGAACGCGTCGATCTGCCATGCGGTCGAGACGTCGTCGATGTCGCGGGTACGGCGGGAGGGCACCACGGCGATGTCGGACAGGCCATAGCCCTGGCGGGCGCTCCTGCCCATGCCGATCTCGGGCATCAGCGAGCCGTGTAGTTCGGCGCCTCGACGGTCATGGCGATGTCGTGCGGGTGGCTCTCCTTGAGACCGGCTGCGGTGATCCGGATCAGTCGGGCGGTGTCGCGCAGCTCCGCGATCGTGCGCGCCCCGCAGAAGCCCATCGCCGCCCGCAGACCGCCGACAAGCTGGTGCACGACGTCCGACAGCGGCCCACGATAAGGGACCTGGCCCTCGATTCCTTGCGGAACCAGCTTGTCGTCGGACAGCACGTCGTCCTGGAAGTACCGGTCCTTGGAGTACGACCGGGCGCTCCCACGGCTCTGCATCGCACCGAGTGAGCCCATGCCACGGTAGGACTTGTACTGCTTTCCGTTGATGAAGACCAGTTCCCCCGGGCTTTCCTCCACGCCGGCGAACAGGCTGCCGAGCATGACCGAGTCCGCGCCGGCTGCGATTGCCTTGGCTATGTCGCCGGAATACTGCACACCGCCGTCGCCGATCACCGGGACGCCGGCCGCCCGAGCGGCCAGGGCCGCGTCGTAGATCGCCGACACCTGCGGCACTCCGACTCCGGCGACGACGCGGGTGGTGCAGATGGAGCCAGGCCCCACTCCTACCTTGATGGCGTCGGCGCCGGCGTCGATCAGCGCCTGGGCGCCCTCCCGGGTCGCCACGTTGCCACCTACGACGTCGACCTGGGTGTCCGCCTTGAGCCGGGCCACCATCTCGAGCACTGCCCGGGAATGACCGTGCGCGGTGTCCACCATGAGTACGTCGACGCCCGCGTCGACCAGCGTCCGAGAGCGCTTGTAGCCGTCCTCGCCGACGCCGACCGCGGCACCGACCGTCAACCGCCCGTCGGCATCCTTGGTCGCGGCGGGATAGGTCTCGCTCTTCACGAAATCCTTGACGGTGATCAGCCCGCGCAGCCGGCCGGCGGGATCCACCAGCGGCAGTTTCTCCACCTTGTGCTGCCGTAACAAGACGAGCGCATCGGCGGCGCTGACACCTACCGGCGCGGTGACGAGCGGCATCGGCGTCATGATGTCGCGGACCAGCCGGGACAGGTCGGTCTCGAAACGCATATCCCGGTTCGTCACGATGCCGAGCAGGACGCCGGTCTGGTTGACAACCGGTACCCCGGAGATCCGGAACCGGCCGCACAGCTCGTCGACGTGGGCCAGTGTGTCGTCAGGGGCGCAGGTGATCGGGTTGGTGACCATGCCTGCCTCGGAGCGCTTCACGAGGTCGACCTGCGCGGCCTGCTCGTCGGCGGCCAGGTTTCGGTGCAGTACGCCGATGCCGCCCTGGCGGGCCATCGCGATGGCCATCCGCGCCTCGGTCACGGTGTCCATGGCCGAGGACAGCAGAGGGACGCGCAGGGTGATGGAACGGCTCAGCCGGGTGCCCGTGTCGGCATCGCTCGGAATGATGTCCGAGGCGGCCGGCAGCAGCAGGACGTCATCGAACGTGAGGCCCAGCATCGCGAACTTCGCCGGAAGCTCGGGAAGCTCATCGGAGGCGGGACGGCCCTGCTGCGGTTGCCTGTGGTGCGACGGCTGCGAAGCCGACATCGTTCCCCTCTCGATGGCTGCTGCGGTGAAGAGGCCCTGGGGCGGTCGGTGTGCGGCGAGATCTCATCGTAGCGGCCGCTCGGTCCGTCCCAGGGCATCCAGAGCCGGGAGCAGTCGATTCACACCCGCGTGCACGCCCCGATACGGTGGCCACATGAGTGACGATTCCCCGCGGGACCCGTTCCTCGACGACGTGATCGATCCCGCCCACGCCTTGGAGGCGCTGGACGACGACCACGTCCACGAGCCGTTGTCGCCTGAGGAGCGCGAAGACGCGCTCAACGACCTGGAGGACCTGGAGATATTCCGGGTCCTGCTCGAGCCGTGTGACGTGCGCGGCGTGGTGGTCGACTGCGGGGACTGCGGTGAGGCGCACTACGTGGGGTGGGATCTCATGCAGGCGAATCTGCGGCAGCTGCTGGACATCGGCGCCACCCGCGTGCACGAACCGCCGTTCGATCCGGACCCGCGCGACTATGTGACGTGGGAATACGCCCGCGGCTACGCCGACGGCGTGATGCGGGCTTCGGACATCCCCGAGAACTGACCGGACAGACACATCGGCCCGGCCTCTCTGTGTGAGGGCCGGGCCGACGTATTGCTGCCTCGGTCAGTTCTCGTTGACGGTGTTCACACCCTGGTTGTTCGGCAACCCCAGGTAGGGGAACGTGTCCCTGAACCGGCCGTCGTTGAGGTCGACCTGGTCCCCACCCGCCAGCGCAACGACGGGCCCGGTGATGAAGAAGCCCTCCAGCGCCTGGATCTCGATGTCCAAAACGTCGTCGAACAGCCGGCGGCCGTTCGGGAAGCCCTGCAGGTCACCTGCCAGCACACCGAGCCGGCTGGGGTTCTCGGTCGGCGGGATGCTCATGTTCAACCGCAGCATCTCCGAGGGAACAAAGGCAGCCGGGTCGACATCGGCGTTCATCGCCTGGGAGTTCAGGTCCAGCTGGATCGGTGCCATGTCGTCTTCCTCGCCCAACGAGGCCCAGAAGCCGGTGCCGTCCAACTCGGTGGTCACGCCGGTCAGGAAGATCTCGACCAGATCGGTGCGGTTCGCCTCGTCGGCGGTGGTCGGGTCGCCGTCGGTGGTCGGGGCCGGAATGCCGTAGATCGCCTCGATCAGGCGCGGCACCTCCGGATCCAGCACCCGCTCCAGCACCTGACCGCCCGCCGCGGTGGCGTCATC
>JACCXW010000227.1 GCA_013696785.1 Geodermatophilaceae bacterium
CCACCACGCCATCGGCCCGCCCCAGCGGCGGTCCAACCAGGTCCAGTGCCAGATCTCGGCGAGCGGCGGCCGGCACACGAGCGGTTGCCGCCAGGAACAGTCGGCACCCAACGGGTGATTGATCGACAGCAACCCGCCGGATGCCGCTACCGAGGCGACCCAGGAGTCCGCGGGAGCACGGAAATCCACCCAGCCGATGTCGCCGAATGCGTTGGCATGTCCCCGGTACGTCGTAACCTCCTGGCCCGGCACGAGGACCAACCCCGCGCGCGCCCCGGCTGCGGCGAGGGACGCGTGGTGGCTGGTCGTGTTGTGGTCGGTGACGGCGAGGAAGTCCAGTCCCTGCGCGACCGCCAGTCCAGCGAGTTCGTCCACGGTCAAGGTCCCGTCGGAATGCACGGTGTGGGTATGCAGATCTCCCGCCAGCCAGCGCATCCCATCCGGCGCGGGCAGCGATCGCTGCGGCGGTCGCTCGGGCAGCGGCGGGGCTGCCGGCACCGGCGGCGGCTCCTTCGACCCGAACGTGACGGTCACCCGCCAGGGCAGCCCGTCGTCGGGAACGCGGTGCAGACCGAGCGCCAACCGCCACTCGCCTGCCTCCAGCTCACCCGGGAGGTAGCCCGGCGTCGCCCAGGTAGGCGTGATTGTGAACCGCCGTCGCGCTCCCCCGGACCAGCCGCGAAATCCGGCCGGTCCGAAGCACCCGAGGTCCAGGACGCCCCCGTCGTACTCGAGTTCGGCGGTCAGACCGGCGCACCCGGGCGGTACGTCCACCGGCAGGTACCGGTACGCCGACGCGGCGCGATCCGCCGCTGCAAACACCCCGGAATGCTCGATCACGCGATGGCTGCTGCGACCGGGGCGTCCACCAACTCGCCGTCAGAGGCCCGGTAGACAAGCGTCCGACCCTCGGCCGCGGACACCCATGCGTCGGCGCCGATCGGCGGCTCCTCGCCGTCGGGCACGGTGGCGGCGACCGTGAACCCGTCGGCCTCCAGCGTCACGAGTGCCGACGTACCGAGGTTCTCGATGATGGCCACTACCCCGTGCAGCGCACCGTCGGCGGCCGATTGCGACAGCGTGAGGTACTCCGGCCTTACGCCGACGACGACGTCCTGCCCGTCCGCGACGTGCTCCCGACTGTCGGCCGGCATCGGAATCCGCTGCCCGGAGACGTCCACGCCGTCACCTTGCACCACGCCCGGCAACAGGTTCATCGGCGTCGAGCCGATGAAGTTGGCCACGAACGTGCTGGCCGGACGCTGAAAGACCTCCCGTGCCGTCCCGACCTGACGAATCTTGCCCGCGTCCATGACGGCCATCCGGTCGGCCATCGCCAGCGCCTCGGCCTGGTCATGGGTCACGAACACGGTTGTCACACCGAGTTCGCGTTGCAACCGCTTGAGGAAAGTCCGGGCCTCGAGCCGCAGCCGGGCGTCCAGATTGGACAGCGGCTCGTCGAAGAGGAAGACCTGCGGGTGTACGGCGATCGCCCGCGCGAGCGCGACCCGCTGCTGCTGCCCACCGGACAACTCCCCCGGGCGACGCTCCATCAGACCGCCGAGGCTCAGTTCCTCCCCCGCCTCCACCGCCTTGGTCAGCCGCTCGGGCTTGGCGAGTCCCTTGATCTTCAGCGGATAGGAGATGTTGTCGGCAACGGTCATGTGCGGGAACAGCGCGTAGTCCTGGAACACCATCGCCAACTCCCGCTTTCCCGGCGGCAGTTGCGTGACGTCCCGATCTCCGATCCGCACGGTCCCCGAGGTGGCCTCCTCCAGGCCGGCGATCGTGCGCAGCAGCGTGGTCTTCCCGCACCCCGACGGCCCGAGCAGTGCGAAGAACTCACCATCCACAATGGACAGATCCAACGCGTCCACCGCACGCACGTCGCCCGGATAAACTTTGGTCAGCCCATCCAGCTGGATTGAGGCCATATCAGCTCTTGATCCCTCCGTAGAACCTGAACCCGTACCGGCGATTCACGAACAGGTACATCGCGATCACGGGAATCGAGAACAGCAACGAGAACGTGGAGATCAGCGCGAGATTCGGCGAACCGCCCTCGGTGTAGAACGTCCGCATCAACACGGCCGCCGGCTGCTTGTCCGCGTCGCGCAGCAGGATGAAGGGGACCAGGAAGTTGCCCCACACGTTGACGATCGTCCACACCGCGATCGTGGCCAGACCCGGTCGGATCACCGGTACGACGACGTCGCGCAGGATCTGGAACGACGACGCGCCGAACACGCGCGCGGACTCCTCGTAGGACTTCGGAACGCTGTCCATGAAGTCCTTGAGGATGAAGATCGCCGCCGGAAGCAGTCCCCCGGACAGCACGAGCACGACACCGACCCGGCTGTCGATGAGCCCCAACTCGAACATGAGAAGGAAGATCGGCACCATCGCCGCCGTGCCGGTGACGATCGAGGACAGCAGCAACAGCAGGTACAGCATGATGTCCCGGCCGGGGATCCGGACGCGGGACAGCGCATACGCCGCCGTGGCCGCGAACACGACGACGAGGAGTGCAGTCCCGGCAGCCAGCAGGATCGAGTTCAGCAGGGACGGCAGGGCTAGCCGGTTGTCCAGCAGCTCCGAGAAATTGCCCAGCGTCGGATCGGGCACCGACAGCGCGAGCCCGGGCTGGTCGTCGAAGGGAGTCGCGACCAGCCAGAGCATCGGCAATGCGAAGAACGCCGTGACGAGCCCGACCAGCACGTAGAAGCCGATCCGCCCGACCATCTCCCGCGGGGTCACAATGCTCATCGGCGCTCCCGCAGGAGCCGGATGTAGAACAGCGCGATGATCAGGTTGATCACCAGCATGATCAGCGACACCGCAGCGCCGTAACCCATCTGCCCGCCGGAGATGGCGGTGTTGTAGATGTACACGGGCAGGACCTCGGTGCGGTCGTTCGGACCGCCCGCCGTGATCAGGAACGGCGTGAAGTCGTTGAACGTCCACAGGCTGATGAGCAACGTGTTCGTCAGCACGTGCCCGCGGATGTGCGGGAACACGACGTCCCGCAGCGTCTGCCACCGGGATGCCCCGACGAGCCGCGCTGTCTCCAGCTGCGACGGCGGAACGGAGGCGAGCGCCGCTGAGTACAGCAGCATCGAGAACGCCGTACCCCGCCAGATGTTGAAGACGATGATCGAGACCAGCGGATAGTCGATCAGCCAGGCAAGGCCCGGCGTCTGCAGCAGCGCGTTCAGCGTTCCGGCGTCCCGGTCGAGCAGCGCCAGCCAGAGGAACGCCACGATCGAGCTGGGGATGATCCAGGCCAACAGAACGAGTGACTCGACCACTCGCCGCATGACCGGCCGGAGGGTCGCCAGTGACCGCGCCAGCGCGAAGCCGAGCAGGTTCTGCCCGAGCACAGCGGAGAACAGCACGAAGACGAGCGTCAGGAACAGCGCGTTGTGAAACGTCGGATCGCCGAGTGCGTCGACATAGTTGTCGACGCCGACGATCTCCGGCGTCCGAGCCTGTACGCCGGTCAGCCGGTAGTTCGTGACGCCGATGTACAGCGTCCATAGCGCCGGGAACACCAGGAAGACCGCGACAAGCAGCATCGCGGGTGCGACGAATGCCGCCGCCCGCCCCCTGCCGAGGCCGGCGACGTCCGTCGCAGAGGTACGCGAAGGGGCAGGCGCGGTGGGTTGCTCCGCCGGCGGTAGCGCGGTCTGCTGCGCCACCGTCAGTCGCTGGCTATGTCGTCCGCGCTGCCGAGGGCGGCCTCCACAGCGTCCTGGTAGCTCGCCGCCGCCTCCTCGGGTGTCATCCCGGTGACCACATCGAGCGTGGCCTGCTGCAGCGCCACCGAGATCTGCGGGTAGACGGCCAACCCCGGCCGGTACGCCGACAGCGGCACGACCTCATCGGCGATGAAGGAGAGCATGGGGTCGTTGGCCAGGAGCTCGTCGTTGACGTCCTGGCGCTGGGTGAGCCGGGCGCCGTCACCGACGAGTTCAGTGGTCGCCTCGGCGGAGTTCATGAAGGTCAAGAGCTCCCACGCCTGCTGCGGGAATTCGGTGGCCGGGTTGAGCACCCGGCCGCCACCACCGGACATGCTAACGAAGTCCTGCCCGTCGATGCCGCTGCCGGGCTCCATCGCCGGCAGCTTCGTGAAGCCGACCACCTCGTCCCGGTTCGGCATCGGCGCCACCCCGGCGGTCGGTTCGATCACCGAGCGCCAGAAGTAGTCGCCCTCCATCAGGATCCCGACGGTCCCGGCCGCGAACTCCGCGAAGGACTTGTCCCTGCCCTGCGCCTCCTGCTGAAGGGTCGGGTCGCCGAGACCCTCGCCGTACACACTCTGGTACAGGCCGAGGACGTCACGGATGTTCTGCGTGTTGCCCTGCCAGGTCCCGGCGTCCTCGTCGTAGATCCGCTGCCCGGTGCCGACCAGCAACGGCAGCACGCCCTGCATGGTGGTGGCCTCGCCCATCGCCGTACCGGCGTTGAGTTGGATCGGCGTGACTCCCTCGATGCCCTGCAGCGCACGGCCGGCGTCGAGGATTTCCTCCCAGCTCGTTGGCTGCCAGTCCTCGGGCAGGCCTGCTTGCGCGAAGAGCTCCTTGTTGTAGAAGAGCACCCGGCCGTCGGAGCCCGCCGGTACGCCGTAGCGCTCGTCGTTGAAGGACATGTTGGCCTGCACGGCGTCGGGGATCTGCTCCCAGCCGTCCCATTCGTCGACGGTATCGCCGACGACCTCGGTCAGCGGCAGGACGTAACCGGCCTCGGCGAACTCCCCGACCCAGATGCCGTCGAGGGAGACGATGTCGGCACCGCTGCCGGTTCGAAGGTCCAGGGCGATCTTGGACTTGTAGTCCTCGTCGTCGACGCCGGAGGACTGGAACTCCACCGTCACGTCGACTCCGTCGGCCTCCTGCTGCGCCACGAACTCGGGAATCACGTAGTTCTCGATCCAGTCCGCTTCCTCGGCGTTCTTGCCGCCGGAGACGGCGTTCGCGGCGATCGTCAAAGTGACCTCGGTCGCGTCTGCTCCCCGCTGGGTGTCCTCCGGCTCATCCTCGGACTGCCCCAGGCAGCCGGTGGCCACAAGAGCCAGTCCGGTCGTGACGGCGATGATTCGTGCGATGCGGCGCATGGCATGCCTCCCCGGGAACCGACGTCGGATCCCGTGCATGCCTACCAAGCGGTACCGGATGCGGCAACAGGCCGCGCCGGTCAGGGTTCCCCGGCCGGGTAGGAACGATGTGCCGCAGCGGTGGCGGCACGGAGCACCTCCTTGAGCGGCTGCCGGAGTTCGGCGGCGGCCCGCCGGACATCCTCGAACTCCACGCTCACGTTCACCACCCGGCCACCGTCCCTGGCGATCTTGACCGCGATCGGTTGCCCTTCCACCCGAACCACACCCTCGTCCCGGTCCAGTGCCTGCTTGGACACCTCCGTGCGCCGCAACCCGATGGTCGACGTACGCCGGAAGATGGCCTCACGTACTCCGTCGACGACCTCATGACCGCACAGGACATGCAGGGTGTGCGCCGGCCGGCCCTTCTTCATCAGGATCGGCGTCAGCCAGGCGTCACTGGCACCGGCATCGAACAGCCCGTCCAGGACGTCCGGCCACAGTCGCGGATCGAGGTCATCGACGTTGGTCTCCAACAGCACGGCGGTGCCCGGGCCGGGAGACGACAGCGGTTCCCCGATGACCAGCCGGAGCACATTGGGAACCTCGTCGAGTTCGCGGCTGCCCGCCCCGGTCCCGACGCTCCGCACCGTCATCGGCGGCAACGAACCCCACTCGACCACGGTCGCAGCCAGCAGGGCCGCCCCCGTCGGCGTACACATCTCGTACGGCGCGGGAC
>JACCXW010000238.1 GCA_013696785.1 Geodermatophilaceae bacterium
GGCCTACGAGCAACAGACCGGATACGAGCCATCAGAGTTCCATGCAGCTCGCCTCAATGTCATCAAGCGTCCCCTCGTCATGTGCCGGATGGATGGACGATGGTCTACTCCCCCCGCGAGCCGTGCACCAGTGGAAGGTCGGCCGGACCCGGCGGCAGGCTCAGGAAACCGCGCCGGTACGGCGGAGGTCGGCTATCTCGCCGGCATCGAAGCCCCAGTCGGACAGGGCGGCATCGGTGTGCTGCCCGGGCATCGACGGCGGTCCCTGGACGTGGCCGGGGGTCCTGGAGAACCGAGGAGCCGGTGCCGGCTGCAGGACACCCTCGACATCGACAAAGGCCAGCCGCTCGCGGTTATGGTCGGCGTGCGGGGCCTCGCCGAGGGAGAGCACCGGCGCCACGCAGGCGTCGACCTCGGCGAACCGGTCGGTCCACTCGTCGCGGGTGCGCGTCCTGAACGCCGCTGCGAAGCGGGCCCGCAGCACCGGCCAGCCGGTCTGGTCGAGTTGGTCGGGTAACCCCGCATCGGCCAAGCCGAGTCCGGTCAGCAGCCCGGCGTAGAACTGCGGCTCCAATGCGCCGACACTCACGAACCTGCCGTCGGCCGTCTCGTAGGTGTCGTAGAACGGCGCCCCGCCATCGAGCAGGTTCGCCCCGCGCTCATCCGACCAGAGGCCGGCGGCATGCCACCCGTACAGGAACGTGCCCAGCAGCGCTCCGCCGTCGACCATGGCGGCGTCGATCACCTGGCCCGCGCCTGAGCGGTCCCGCTCGACGAGCGCCGCGCAGATCCCCAGCGCCATCAGCATCCCGCCGCCACCGAAGTCACCGATCAGGTTGGCCGGGGCCTGCGGGCGTTCCCCGGCCCGGCCGAGCGGGTGCAGGACACCGGCAACAGCGATGTAGTTGATGTCATGTCCCGCCCGGTCGGCCATCGGACCGGTCTGACCCCAGCCGGTCATCCGCGCGTAGACCAGTCGCGGGTTCCGGGCTCGGCACTCGTCCGGACCGATGCCCAGCCGCTCGGTGACCCCGGGCCGGAACCCCTCGAGCAGGACGTCGGCGGACTCCACCAGCCGCAGCACCGCCTGCACGCCATCGGCATTCTTCAGGTCGATGGCCGCAGAACGCCGGCCGCGGGTGAGCGGATCGGCGGGTTCGGGACGCGGTCCCTCCCGGGCAGCGACCGACTCGGTCCGGCCGTCGGGACCGGCCCGATCGACGCGCAGCACGTCGGCCCCGAGGTCGCTGAGGAGCATCGCCGCGAACGGGGCAGCTCCCAGTCCGGCCAGCTCGAGTACGCGGATTCCCCGCAACGGTCCCGCAGCACTGTTCGTCGTCACCTGTCCATCGTTCCCGTCTCGGGCGAGTCTGGGGGTGCGTCAACTAGAGTTGACCAGCGTGTAGCGTCAATGTATGTTGACGGTATGGCGCAACAAGATGTCCTCTCCGACGCCACCGGCAGCACCGATCCCACCGTCGGCCTGGCCGCGGTGGCCTCGCTGCGCCAGCTGGTAGAGCAGCTCGAAGTGCTGCAGGTCGACCACGCCCGGGGGTTGGGTTGGTCGTGGCAGCAGATCGCCGAGCGCCTCGGCGTCAGCAAGCAGGCAGTGCACAAGAAGCATGCGCGGCGCCGTTTCGGCAGAAGGGAGCACTGAGATGTTCGAACGATTCAGCTCCGGCGCGCGGCACGCCGTGGTGCAGGCGCAGCACGAGGCGAGACACCTCGACCATCCGATCGTGGGCACCGAGCATCTCCTGCTCGGGCTGCTCGACGGCCGGGACGGGCTGGCTGCGCGAGCCCTGGGCCGGCTCGGCATCAGTCCCGCGGGAGTTCGCGCGTCCATCAAGGAGGCTGTGGAGCCCGCCCGTAGGCAGCTGGACGCGGACGCGCTGGCGAGCATCGGTATCGACCTCGACGCGGTCCGGACGCGGGTGGAGGAATCCTTCGGCCCAGGTGCCCTCGAGCGGGCACCAGGGTGTCGCCGTGGACCGCACCGCGGGTACATGCCGATCAGCCCGCGGGCGAAGAAGGTGCTGGAACTCTCCCTGCGCGAGGCGATCCGCCGCAAGAGCGGCACGATCGGCACCGAGC
Organism: Geodermatophilaceae bacterium; assembly: GCA_013696785.1. Taxonomy (GTDB): domain Bacteria; phylum Actinomycetota; class Actinomycetes; order Mycobacteriales; family Geodermatophilaceae; genus JACCTY01. The sequence continues at coordinate 2,095 of JACCXW010000238.1, forward strand.
ACCTGCTGCTCGGCATCCTGCGCGAAGGCAAGGGACTCGCGGCGCTGGTGCTGGCCGAAGCAGGAGTCGACACGCCGGCGGTAGAGGCGGCCGTCGACGCGATCCAGCGTGCGGACGACGCCGCCCAAGACGGGCGGGCGGACGCGGGCTGAGGCAGACGTGCGGATGGGCGGCCCGGAC
>JACCXW010000274.1 GCA_013696785.1 Geodermatophilaceae bacterium
AGCCTAACCCGACACCCGTGCCCAGACCCACGGCGACCGTCACGGCCAGCCGCGTCAGCCAGTCCGGCCCGGCAGCGGGGAGCTGGGAGTTCCACAGCACATCGAGGTCGGGCAGCGCCTGCACGAGCACCAGCCACGCGGCGATGCCGGCAACGTAGCCGACCGTCGACGTACCGGCCCTGACCGAGCGCCAACTCCCCCACGTCAGCCGCAAAGCAGCCACCGTCGGCAGCGATCCTGCGACCACACCGAACACCGGGGAGTCCCGCGCTGTCGGTGTGAGCACCAGATGCAGGATCTCGACGCCGACGAGCGTCACGAGTAGGCCCAGCATCGGCCGCTGCCAACGCGTCCGCCCGGCCACTGCCACCGCCGAAACGCCCAACGCCACCGCCAGCACGGTCCACTGCAGCGAGGACGGCGGTGGCGTCCACGTGAGCGTGCCGTTGATCAGCACCGATTCTCCGCCATAGGACAACGGGACCTGCCACGACGAAATCAGGTGCGTGTTGCCGGGATCGGCTTGTACAGCCGGCGGCAGGACGGTACCCATCCAGTGCGTGCGGTGATCGTGCCAACGGAAGGTGGCTGAGGACGACAGCGTGACCCAGTCCGGGTCCGCATCGGTATCCGTCTGTGGCGGCAGCGCGCTGTCGCCCTGCACCGTCGCATTCAGGTACGTCGCCGGGCTGCGCTCGTTGCGCTGTACCCCACCCGGACCGATCCGCAGGTACGGCTCCTCGGAATAGCCAGGGACGAGGACCTCGACGTCAGAGTCGTTGCGCAGCTCCAGCTCGTCACCGCTGGCGGACAGCGTCACCTGAACGCCGGGCATCGGTGCGCTGATCGACGTGATGACGCCCGAATAGTTCGACGGGACCGGACCGCCGGCCACGTGGGCCGCGGCTGGTCCAGCCGGTACGACGACGAGAACGCCGACTGCCACCGCCAGGCGAAGCGCCCGGACCAGCGGACTCACCCCTGGGCGACGAGAGGCAGGTCGTGCACGATGTCGTCCGGGCTGCTCCCCCCGACGTACACCACCCGGGCCAGATCGTCGGTGCCGTACAGCTGCAGCTGAGCGGAATGGCTCCTGCCCATGTCCATGGCCACCGTGACCCGAGCCGCGCGTTGCGCTGCCTCGACCTCCTCGATCGATCCCGTGAGTCCGACGAAGCCGTTGGGCAGGTCGCTGTCGAAGTGATCGAGGAACTCGGCCAGGACCGGTCCCGTGTCGTTTGCGGGGTCGGTGGTCACGAAGACGACCTGCACAGTGCTGGCGAGTTCGGCGGGCAGCTCGCGAATTGCTACCGCGACGTCGGCCATCGTGGTGGGACAGATGTCAGGACAGTTCGTGTAGCCGAAGAACAGCAACGTGGGCCTGCCCTCCGTGCTGGCGAGGAAGTCGAAGGGGGCGCCGGCGTCGTCAGTCAGGGTGAAGGACGGGCGGGCCAGCGGCGTGTCCAGCGCCAGACCGCGGAAGGACCCATGGTCGGCTGATGCAGAGGAGGACGACGCCGATGCCTCCTGCTGGGAGGCCGGCTCGGCGGCCGGTTCTCCACAGGCGGTGAGGCCGAATGCGGCCATCGTCACCGCGACCAGCAACCGCTTCACTGTCGGCCTCCCGGCGGCTCGGCGCCGATCGGGATGACCGGCGCGGTCACGAGCAGTTCCCCGGCGTCCTCGAAGCGCAGCAGCAGGGTGATGCGCTGTCCCGGCAGGATCGGGCTCACCGGCGCTTCCAGCATGACGTGTCCTTCGGCCGGTCGCAGCGTCACGGTCTGGCCCGACTCGATTGTCAACGGCCCGGAAGCCTCGTGGCCGACAGCACCCGGCAGATCGTGGATGGCGACTGTCGCGGCAGCGCCGCTGTCCACCGACAGCAGCCGGTCGGGCCCGCTGCCGTCGTTGCGGATGGAGAAGTACGCGGCCGCCACGTCGTCGGGCAGCCGGGGCCGCGCGCCCCGCTCGTCTGTCACGTCCGCTCCCGTCAGCTGTCTGAGTCCACGGTACGTCGCCCGGACGCGACCGACGTACCGGCGGCTCTTGCAATGAAGTACGCAGCGGGTGTCACCGGTTCCGGGCCGGTGCGGCGGTGTGAACTGAACCGACACGACACCGATCTCGTGCTGACTAGTCACGGGGCCGGCAGAGGAGGCGCAGTGTTCGACACCGTGTTCGGGCTGCCCACGCATGCGCTCGTCATTCATGCCGTCGTGGTGCTGCTTCCGCTTGCGGCGATCGGCGGCGTACTCGTGGCCGTGCTGCCACGTATGCGGGAGCGTTTCGGCCTGCTGGTCATGCTGTTCGCGGTGGCATCGGTACCGGCCGTTTTCGTTGCCCAGCAGAGCGGGGAGAAGTTGGAAGCTCGGCAGAACGCGACGTTCGGGCCGGACAACGCCCGGGAGGCCGAGCTGATGGAGGCGCACACGAGCATCGCGGACAGCCTGCTGCCGTGGGCGATCGTCCTGGCCGTCGGTCTCGTCGCGCTGATGGCCGGGGTGTACATGAGCCGCAGGCCGGACAGCCCAGGTTGGCTGCGGATCGGCGGCTACGTCGCCTCCGCCGCCGTCGTCGTCGGCGCGGTGCTGAGCGTGTACTGGGTGATCCGCATCGGCGACGCAGGCTCCCGCGCAGCCTGGACCGACGTGGTCGAGGCCGGCGGCTGACCCGCCGCCTCCCTCGCTGCACGGCGGGCGCAGCCTACGATTCCGCAGGACAGTCCCCAGCAGGTCGGAGACGTGGTGGCGTGGCGCAGATTCACCCTGAAGGACCAGAGTTTCTTCGAGATGTTCTCGGCATCCGCGGACAACCTGGTCGCGGCGATGGAGACGTTCGGGACCTTCATCCGGGAGACGGCGAACCGGGAGGAACTAGGGCAGCTGCTGCGGGACTACGAGCATGCCGGCGATTCGGTCACCCACCAGATCTACCGTCAGCTGAACTCCAGCTTCGTGACGCCGTTCGATCGTGAGGACATCTACCGGTTGGCCGGAAATCTCGACGATGTCATGGACTTCGTCGAGGCCGCAGCGGACCTGATCGTGCTCACCGGCCTGGGCACGTTGCCCGGTGAGATGAACCAGCAGGTCGAGCTGCTACAACGGGCGGCGCAGACGACCGCAGAGGCGATGCCGCGGCTCAAGACCATGCAGGGCCTGTCCGACTACTGGATCGAGGTCAACCGGCTGGAGAACGAAGCGGACAAGCTGTACCGCCGGTTGCTGTCCCGTCTGTACGGCGGGGAGTACCAGGCACTTGAGGTGATGAAGCTCAAGGAGGTCGCCGACCAGTTGGAGGAGGCGGCCGACGCGTTCGAGCACGTCGCGAACGTGGTCGAGTCCATCGCCGTCAAGGAGAGCTGACCTTCGCGATGATCATGAGGCGGACACGCCGCGGCACGCCGGCGACCGCCTCATGATCAAGGCGTTGGTGGAGGTGGCGGGAATCGAACCCGCGTCCTCCGGCGGCTCAACAGGGCTTCTACGGGCGTAGTGCGCATGGTCTCTACTCGGCCCCGCCAGTCATACGCACGAGCTGGTGTGACAGGCCCAGCTGCTGTGGGATGTCCCACCGGAC
>JACCXW010000275.1 GCA_013696785.1 Geodermatophilaceae bacterium
GCGGGGTGGATGTGACGGTGGACATCGGCCCCGGCGAGCACGAGTGGGGGTACTGGGACCGCGCCATCCAGGACGTCCTGGCCTGGCTGCCCGTGGGTCGCTGACGCACCATTGGTGGCCCGGAAGCGGGCTGTGCAGCGCCTTCCAGCATTGCCACAATGGATCTTTCGGGTTCGGAGCGTCCTAGCCCGGCGGTCTCACGGATACGTTGGCCCCATTCGTCGGGTGGATACACTCTCGTGCTTCGACAAGGGGGACTGTGAAGGCGTTCAAGCTGCTCGATCACATCCGGACCAGCTTGTGGTTCGTGCCGGTGATGTGCGTTCTTGCCGGCGTTGCGCTGTCGGTAGGTACCCTCGCGATCGACCGGAGCACCGACTACGACCTGATCCCGCTGACCTTCACCGGTGGACCGGACAACGCCGTCGCGATCCTGTCCACCATCGCTGCCTCGATGGTGAGCCTCGCTGCTCTCGTGCTGACGATCACGATGGTCGTGGTGCAGCTGGCCATGGGGCAGTTGTCACCGCGGATCGTGCAAACGTTCCTGCAGGACAAGCCCAGCCAGATCGCCATCGGACTGTTCGTGGCGACGTTCGCCCATGCGATGGTCGCCCTGCGTGAAGTCAACGCTGAGGAGGGGACGGTACCGGGGCTGGCGATCGTGGTCGCGTTCGTCCTGGTGCTGGTCAGCATCATGGTGCTGGTCGGTTACGTGCACCACATCGGCCAGTCGTTGCGTGTCTCGTCGCTGATAGAGCTGGTCGGTGGGAAGACACGACGACTGCTCGACGAGGTGTACCCGGACCGCGGGACCGCAGCCGAGGAAGGTCCGGAGCCAACGGTGCTGGCTCCGAAATCGGGTGTGGTGCACCGGATCGGCCACGACTCGCTGGTCAAGCTCGCCTCCAACGCCGGGTGCACGCTCGAAATGGTGCCGGCACTGGGCGAGTTCATACCGGCCGGAGCACCACTCTTTCTGATCCTCGGTGAAGCCACTGGTCTCGACGAGGACGCGGTCAGTGAGGAGGTTGTTCTCGGCCTGGAGCGAACACTCGACACGGATGTGGCCTACGGGCTGCGGATGCTCGTCGACATCGCCGAGCGGTCGCTGGCCGATTCGCCGTTCCAGGATCCGACCACGGCGGTGCAAGCGATCGACCGGCTGCACGACTGCCTTCGCCAGCTGGCTCGTCGGCCGTTCCCGGACGGCACCTACCGCGACGACGCCGGCGATGTCCGGCTGATCGTGCCGGCCATGGACTGGGACGATTTTGTGCATCTGGCTTTTGAGGAGATCCGGCTGGCAGGGGCTGCCTCGCCGCAGGTCACCCGCAAACTGCAAGCAGCGCTGGAGGATCTCAAGAGGGTGGCCCCTCAGGACCGTCAAGCGGTCCTGGACGAGCAGCTCGAACTTCTGGCGGCGTCGACGAAGGAGGCCGTCAGCAATCCGCGTGATGTGGCGATGGGGCTGACACCGGACCGGCTGGGATTCGGCGTACGAGCTGATATGGCCTCGCTCGCCAAGGACGTGGAGACCAGCTGAGCCTGGTCACGGCGACTGGCGCAGCACGGCGCTAGGGGGCGCAAACAGGGTTGTCGCTGCGTGGATCGCTGACGGCTTGGCCGTCCCGATGGGTGCCGATGACCCGCTCCGCGGCCCGTCCGCCTTCGGCAGACAACGCGATGTTGTAGCCGGCTCCGCGAGTGTTCTGCCAGAACAACAGGTTGTCGTCGGAGGTCCACAGGAGCATCCGGTTTCCAGAGTGTCCGAACCCGGCACCGTGCGCTCCCTCCCGGTCTCGAGGTCGTGGATCTGGATCGTGGGCCGAGCCGCGCGGTCGTAGGACAGCCGGTAGTCGACCGGACGGTCGTAGGCGAACTGCGTCCGATCCGGGCTCCAGAGCACCCTGCTGCCGACGTCGTCCACGCCGGTCTCCATCCGCTGGACGTCCCCGGTCACAGCGTCCAGCTGGAACAGGTATGTGGTGTAGCCCTCCTCGTCGTACGCCACCCCCGACAGCGCGAAGTCGGAGATCCAGTCGAGACGGTCGTACACCGGTGCGTCGAGAGCCTTGATCGTTCCGTCGTCGACGTCGAGAATCTGCGGCTGGTAGCTGTCACCGTCCCAGCGCAAAAGGCGATCCGGTGCTGACGGCAGTCAGCGGTGTGGCCGGCTCCGGTAAGAGTTTCTTGATCCACGGCTGCATGCCGCTCGACGCCGAGGTGACGATCGTCGACCAGAGAGGGATCCGCGGCTCCCGCCGGTCCAATCCGGCGACGTACACCGGCATCCTCGAGCCGATCCGTAAGGCGTTCGCAAGGGCCAACGGCGTCAAACCGGCGTTGTTCAGCGCCAACTCGGAGGGCGCCTGCCCGGAGTGCAAGGGCATCGGCATGATCTACACCGATCTCGGCTTCATGGCCGGAGTCGTCAGCATCTGCGAGCGATGCGAGGGCAGGCGGTTCACCGACGAGGTGCTGACCTACGAGTTGCGCGGCAAGAACATCAGCGATGTCCTCGCGATGTCCGTCGTAGAGGCACGGGAGTTCCTCACCGAGCGCGGGGTCCGGCCGATGCTCGACGGGCTGGCGGACGTCGGGCTGGCGGACGTCGGGCTGGGCTACCTGTCCCTCGGGCAGGCATTGAGCACGCTGTCCGGCGGTGAGCGCCAGCGGCTCAAGCTCGCCATCGAAATGGCCGGGGACACCGAGGTGTACGTCCTCGATGAACCGACCACCGGCCTGCATATGAACGACGTCGACAACCTGATCGGCGTCCTTGACCGGCTGGTCGAGCGTGGCCGCACGGTGATCGTGATCGAGCACAACCTCGACGTCATCGCCCGGGCGGACTGGGTGATCGACCTCGGTCCGGGCGCCTGAATTCATGATCATGAGGCGGGACACCGGCGTGTCACGGAGTGTCCGCCTCATGATCATGAAATGTCAGCCGTGGACCTGGGGCCGCCCCAACCGGCCGGTGACCTCGGCGACGTCCATGCCGTGCAGCTTCAGCAGGTTCTCGCCCAAGATCTTCCGCTTGGCCTGGTCGGTCAGCTGCGGGTAGCCGTACCCGTCGCAGAGATCCTGCGGGATCTGGAAGTCGCGGAAGGCCCGCAGTGCCCACTGTGGATGGAAGATCGGCGCCTCGCTGCCGTAGATGATCTTGTCCTCGCCGCACCAGAACAGCAGCTTTCCGATGATCTCGGCGAACATCCGCGGCGCCCGTACGCAGAAGTTGATCGTCGCCGCGAGTGACGCGTACAGGTTCGGGTGCCGGATCAGCTGCCAGCAGGTCTCGTCGATGAACGGCAGCCCGACGTGGAAGATCACGAAGTTGATGTCCGGGAAGGCCGCCGCGCAACCGTCCATGTCCCAGGTCTGCGTTGCCTCGATCGGCTGCGGACCGAGCGGCACCCCCTTGTGTACGCCGATCAGGTCGATCCCGAGCTCCTGCGCCTTCTCGAAGATCGGGAAGGCGATCTGCTCGTCGTCCATCCGCCACGGGAACGGCTTCCCGTAGTCGTAGCGGACGTTGTAGAACTTGAACGCCTTGGCGTTGAACTCGCCGACCTGGCGCTCCATCTCGTCCAGCGCCCGCCGCCCCTCCAACGGGTTGACCGTGCCCCAGAACACCGTCCGCTCCGGGTCACGACTGGCCAGCTCGACACACTCCTCCCAGGGCGACAGGCCGTCCTTGAACAGGTCTGTCAGCGGCAGCGGCATCGCGACGAGCATGTCGGTGTCCGACTGGTCGTAGACCATCTCGTGCATGTCGGCGGCCGGCCATTGCCGCATCCACTCCTCGGCCGGCAGCACGGTCTCACCGTCCGGGGTCAGGGCGGAGTGGAATGCGTAGAGGTGGTTGATGAACATCTCACCCGGCCGCCCGAACGCGTTCTTAAGGTTCGCGTTGAAGGGGTGCGCCACCCCGTCGAATACGAAGTAGTCACCGATCATCACGGTCCTCCTGGCGTCTCTCGATGGGCTTCGGTGCGTGAGTTTCAGGGGCGGCAGCCGTGGGTGCGGTGAGGACGTAAGAGTCGCGGTCGGGCACCTGGGCTGGGTTGGGCAGGAAGCGGAGCTTGGCCAGTGCCGAAGGCGCCAGCCGGTCGGTCGTCCACGCCTCGTCCCAGACGATCTCGACGTCTGTCGACGTGACCCCCGGCATCGCGGCGACGGTCTCTTCGACCTCGGTCAGTACGCCGGCCGCGAAGGGGCACCATCCCGACGTCAGGAGAAGTTCCACCCGGACGGCGCCGCTGCCGTCCTGTTCAGCCGAGCGGAGCAGCCCCATGTCGACTACGGAGATGCCCTTCTCGCGGCAACACGGGTCGTAGACCTCGCTGAGCGCAGAGGACACCTCGGGCAGAACATTCGCCATCCCACGCCTCCTGTGCGCCAACCTAGGCGCGGTCCCGTGCCGCGCGAAGGGTCCGGTTTTCACATCGCGAAACACCTCGGCTCCGGTGGCCGTCGACCAGCTGATGTGCCGCCGATGATCATGGGTTTGGCCGGCGCACACGCGATGATCATGGGGTTTGGCCGGCCAGGACCAGCTGAATGCGAGATCATCGCCTAGCCCACCGGCACAGACCCGAGATCATCGCCGAACGAACCGCCCGGTGGCCGTCGTGCTCCCGACGCGTGACGATGAGTCCGTCGAGCACGACTGGACCCGGAGGTAGCCATGACCGGACGCCGCACCGACGACCAGCCCGGCGATCTGGTGCAGAGCGTGTCCCGTGCACTGCGTGTCCTCGAGGAGGTCGCCCGGTTCAACGAGCCGGTCACGGTCAAGGCGGTGGCCCGGCGAGCACAGCTCAACCTGTCGACGACGTACCACCTCATCCGCACGCTGGCCTACGAGGGTTATCTCGTCCGTCATCAGGACGGGCGGTACGTCGTCGGTCCCGAGGTCGTCCGCCGGTTCCGGGATCTGCAGGCGACCATGGATCGACCGCCGCGCGCCCACGCCGTGCTCGTCCGACTCGCCAGCGTGACCGATCGTTCGGCGTACCTCGGCCGCTTCGTGCGTGGTCGGATCCTCATCACCGATCTCGTGGAAGGCAAGGAGTCGCCGTACCTCGAGGACATCGAGGTCGGTCTCGAAGCCGCCGCGCACGCGACGGCCGTAGGCAAGGCGTTGTTGTCGACCCTGCCGAGCCGGCAGCGCCGGCGCTATCTCCTGGAGCAGGGGCTGCGGCCTTTCACCCGGCGTACGACGACCGACGTGGATCGGCTGGAGCAGGAGATCGCGACGCTCGACGCGACCCGCCCGATCGTCGAACACGGCCAGTTCCGCAACGACGTGGCCTGCGCCGCGGCACTCGTGAGCCGGCGGGAGCCGGCCGAGCCGTGGTGGGCGCTGGTCGTCTCCAGCCGAGGCGAGGAGATCGGTCCCCGCGTCACCGCGGAACTGCTGTGCGCGGCAGCCGACCTGTCGGACCTCTCCGTGCAGCCGGCCTGAGGACGGTTTGTCACCCGGCGCCGTCCAGCCGTCGGCGGGCGGTTCGCTCGGCGGTGTCGTGTGTCGACGTGCCGGACTCGTCCGCCTCGTGGAAGATCGCCGTCAGCGTGCCGCCGATCTGTCGCAGCTGCCGCTGTCGCTGGGCGTCATCCCAGCCGAGCTTCTCAAGGCCGACGCGGTGCAGGACGCCACCGGCGTTGATGACCGAGTCCGGTGCGTACAGGTGGTGCCGCGTTCGGCCAATCTCCCGCGACCGCCGGCTCGGTCAGCTAGTTGTTCGCCGCCCCGCGACGACGAGGCACCGCAGGGAGGCTACGAGGTCGGCGTACCGGTCGATGAGGCGCCGTCCCACCCGCGAATCAGCTCCTCGAAGCCGAGCGTCATGACTGCGTCGGACTTTCCAGCCGGGCTGGCACTTCGTCAGTCAAACAGAGCCATTCGCCCTGACGGCGTCGGCAACCGCCCGCAGCTCGGCCGGACCGATCCGGCAGCATCCGCCGACCAGCCGGGCTCCGGCCTCGATCCAGCCGGCGACAGCGGGTGCCGGCAAGCCGGGCGTCCCCACCCAGCGCCGACGCCGTGCTTCCCAGCGCTCGCCACTGTTCGGGTACACCACGACGGGTTTGCCGCTCGCCGCGGCGGCCACCCGGACCGCCTGGCCCACGTGGGTCGGGTCGACGCAGTTCACACCGACTGCGATGACGCTGTCGACGTCCCGGGCGAGGGCGAACACGACCTCGGCCGGTTCGCCCAGGCGCGTCCGCACCTGGCCGTGCTCGTCGGTCGTCGTGGTCAGGGACAGCCATGCCGGTACGCCGACGGCCTCCACCTCCGCAAGCAGTGCCTCCGCTTCGACCGCGGCCGGGATCGTCTCGCAGGCCAGCACGTCGGCTCCGGCCGCAACAAGCGCCTCCAGCCGCGGCCGGTGGAAAGCGCGTAGCTCGCCGAGCGTCATGCCGCCGCTGGTGCGCCCGGCCCAGGCCGGGTCGGCGTACGCACCGGTGTATTCCGAGCCGTCGGCGAGCAGCGCGCCGTACGGGCCGATCGACGCCGCGACCCAGCACTCGCGTCCGGTCTCGGCAGCGGCCTCCCGAGCGAGCTGGACGGATCGCACGAGCAGCTGTTCGGCCTGCGGCCGGTCGATGCCAATTGCGGCGAAACCCTCGAACGTCGCCTGGTAGCTGGCGGTCGTCGCGACCCGGGCGCCGGCGGCGAAGAACGATCTGTGTACCGCCGTGATTGCTGACGGGTCGTCGCGGAGCAACCGGGCGGACCACAGCGCGGAGGACACGTCGTACCCGAGGCGGTCGAGTTCGGTGGACAGCCCGCCGTCCAGGAGCACGACCTCGGCACGCATGGCGTCCAGCAAGGATCTCGGAGGGGTGGGGCCCACCGGGCAATCCTCCCCGCGCAGAACTGTCGTGGGGTGGCCCTAGCCTGGGTCAAACGTCACCTGCGGAGGTAGTCATGAAAGAGCAAGACGTGTTCGTTCTCGCCGACCGGGCACTGGACGACGTGGTCGGGCAGATCAAACAGGACCAATGGGACATGACCATGCCCAACATCTTTGCCATGGGGGGTACGGAGCCCTTGGCGTTGCGCCAGGTTGTCAACGGCCACGCGCACGACGATGCCTGGGTGCCGGACATGCTGGCCGGGCGGACCATGAGCGAGGTGGGAGAGGACAAGTGGAGCGGCGACATCCTGGGGGACAACCCGACGGCGAGTTTCGCCATCTTCGTCAACGAGGCATGCGAAGCGGTGGAGGCGCTGGACGACCCTGAGCGGACAGTGCACTGCTCGTTCGGCGACTACCCGGCTCGTGAGTATCTCTGGCAGGTCACCGCATTCCGGGGCATGCGTGCCTACGACCTCGCAATGGAACTCGGGTTCGACCCGACCCTGCCGGATGAGTTGGTGACCGGAATGTGGGAGCAATTGACGCCGGTGGCGGATGAATGGCGGCAGTACGGCGTCTTCGGCCCCAGGGTCGAGGTGGCCGACGACGCCCCGCTGATGGACCGGCTGCTCGGACTGACCGGCCGGCAGCCGCGCGCGGCCGGATCGGCCTGAGCAGCCGATCCGGCGCCGCGACACCGAAACCGTGGTCGTCAGGATCTGGCGGCTCGTCTCAAGCCAATCTGGCCCGACGACCACGAGGCGATGATCGCGTCGAACTCGGCGCGGAGCCATTCATCGTCGGAGCAGATGACATCGATGAAGTCGACAAGGTCAACATCGACGGGGGCGACGTGGTCGACGAAGCCCGCGTCCACGAGCCTCGACCTGCTCGGCGGCGATCAGCTCGTGATCTCCGCTCAAGCCAGGGCGCTCCGCCCTGACGGTGAGCACGTTGCGTTCGACATCGAGGTCCACAGACGCCGGGTCGACGCCAGGCAGGTCGAACTCGACGACGAACTCCTCGCCTGCCCGCCATGCGTCCATCGGCATGACCGACGGGCGGGCAGTCGCGCCCGGATTGCCGAAGACCTGCTGGGTCAGCCGGTCGAGTTCGCGGAACGGATCGGTACGCATGAGCATGGGTTCCACCTCCACAGACAGTCAGTTGTCGATGCCTTATCCGTAGCCAGCCGGGGAGAGATCTATGTCCGCTGGTATGGATTTCTTTCAGCACTGAGGGATAGTCAGCGCAAGGCCCAAGCACGGCAGGAAGGGGCGCGCGTGATGACGCCGGTTCCCGATCCGGCCCGTGGGGTCTACGGCATCTCGGTGGCCGCCGACCTCGTCGGTATGGGTGCACAGAACCTTCGTGCGTACGAACGGCACGGCCTGCTGGACCCTGGCCGCACCGACGGCGGGACGCGCCGCTACAGCCCCGACGATCTCGACCGGCTGCGACGCATCTCTGAACTCCTCGCGCTGGGACTGAATCTGGCCGGGATCGCCCTCGTCCTGGATCTCGAGACCGACAATGCGGCACTGCGCGCGGAACTCGACGACCGAGCGCCGTGAACCGCTAGCGCGCTGCCTTTGCCTCAGGCGGGTAGAGGCGCTGGAGCCAGCACGTCGGTGATGGCCCTTTCGAGTCGGTCCAGGCGTCCCTCGACGACGCTGAGTGGCAGGCCGACGGCCGCGGCGGCCCGCTCGGCGAGTTCCGTCAGTTCAGGCGTCCGGCGGGTCGCGAGCCAGACGACCCGGGTGTAGTGGGCGAAGTACGTGTCACGGAGCTCGGGATGCCGGTCCAGACCCAGCTCCTGGATCACCGTCCGGCCGAAGGAGGCCACCAGGAAATCTGTGAGCAGGTAGGTTCCCGGCTCGTCCTCGAAGAACTGCTGGATGCGCTCGGGGCCGGCGTACAGGTCGTAGCAGTGCAGTCCCGGCAACCGTTGCAGACCTCGCCGCGCACAGACCTCGTCCAGTGCGCCGTACGTGCCGCAATCGGCGTAGGCGATGCCGATCTGGTCGTACCGGCCCTCCAACGCGTCGATCGTTCTTTCGACCTCGACGGCGATCATCGACGGTCGGTTGTGCAGCAGCGGCGGCAGCGGGTGGACGTCCACCGCCCAGGCGTTCCGAGCGGCGAGGTCGAGGATGTCGCGTGCCAGCGCACCGCACGCGATCACCGCGACCCGATCAGCCGGGGAACGCGAGCATGTCGACGAATCGATCGTTGAAATCCGGTCGATCGGAGAGCTCGACATAGCGCACCTCCCTCAGCAGCGCGGCGGCGCCGGCCCGTTCCTGCATCGAGAGCAGCGCCATCTTCGCGCCCTCGCCGGCCACATTGCCGGCGCTGACGATCCGCAGCACCGACAGCTTCGGCACCAGCCCGATCCGCACCGCCGACGCCGGCGACAGGTAGCTGCCGAACGACCCGGCCAGCAACACCTGCTGTACATCCTCGGGTGAGATCCCGAACTCCTCCAGCAGCAGCGTCCACCCCGTCGCGATGGCGGCCTTGGCGAACTGCAGCTCGCGCACGTCTCGCTGCGACAGGTACACCGACTCCGCCGCCCCGACGCCGTTCCACGACAGCACGAACACCCGCTCCGCTCCGACCGAGCAGAACCGGTCGGCCAGCCCCGGCGCGATCTCCTTCGCGTCCTCCGGGCTCACCAACCGCCCACTGGAGTCCAACAGCCCGACCCGCACCAGTTCGGCCACGGCATCGACAAGCCCGGAGCCACACAGTCCGGCTGCTTCGACGTCGCCGATCACCTGCAGGCCCACATCGTCGTCGGACAGCTTGACGACCTCGATCGCGCCGTCGGCCGCCCGCATCCCGCAACGGATCGCACCGCCCTCGAACGCGGGTCCCGCCGGCGCCGCCGTCGCGACGATCCGCTCGCCGTCTCCGAGCACGATCTCGCAGTTCGTCCCCACGTCGATGAACAGCCGCAGCCGCCTGTCCCGGTCCATCCCCGACGCCAGCATCCCCGCCACGATGTCCCCGCCGACGTAGGCGCCGAGGGCCGGGAACACGACAGCGGGAGCCGCCGGGTGAATCGAAAGCCCAAGATCGGAAGCCCGCAGCGCAGGCCACGATGCTGTGGACATGACGAACGGCGCCACCCCCAGCGGCTCGGGATCTATCCCCAGGAGCAAGGCACTCATCGTCGCGTTCCCGGCCAGTGCCACCTCGTAGATCTCGCTCGGATCGACACCGGCCTCCGCGCACGCCTCCGCGGCGAGTTCGGCCAGCGTCTCCTGCGCCAATCCCCGCAACCGCCCCAGGGCGGCAGGATCGAGCATCGTCGCACTGATCCGGGTTATCACGTCCGCCCCGAACGGCTGCTGCTTGTTCAGCATCGACGCCACCGCCGCCGGTGTTCCGGTCGAGGTGTCGAGCAGGGTGGCCACCACCGTCGTCGTACCGAGGTCGTAGGCGAGGGCGAATCGGCGAGCGGTGGTGTCGCCCGGCTCCACGTCGACGAGCACGTCGTCGACGATCACCGCCGTCAACTTGAAATCCGACGACCGGAGCACGCCGGGCAACCGTCGCAGCACATGCAGATCAGGTCTCAGTTCCAGGTCGTCGATGGCGTCGAGGACCCGGTCGAGATCCGGCCGCTGATCGCGCAGGGACGGCTCGGCCAGTTCGACGTACCGCTTCTGGATCGCCGGCCGCAGGATCACCTGCCGACCGACGCCGACGGTGGCGGCCTTGGGCCGGGTCGACAGCGGCGGTACGTCGACCGACACGTCGGTGACCGCACCGGCCATGCAGGCCAGCCGCCACCCGTCCCGCAGTTCCTCCGCGGTGAAGCAGCGAACGTCGAGGCGCGAGACCGGCACGGTTCCGGACGTGATGCGGACGCGGCACTTCTTGCACGTCCCGTGCCCTCCGCAGGTCGAGTCGATCGCGATGCCGTTCCAGCTGGCCGCGTCGAACACCGTCACGCCGGGCGGTACCCGCACGTCCCGCTCCAAGGGCAGGAAATGCAGCCGGACCCGGCCGGTCCCGTCGTGGTTCGGCGTCGGCACGCCCGGCGGGTCGAGCAGCCCCTCCCGGTGCAGATCCGATCGAGAAGCCCGTGTCATGGCGCCTCGGCGGCGGGAAGTGCCTCGGCGCGTGTCATCCCGATGAGGCGCTGCTCGAGGCCTCCCGAGCCCGATGGGCGGCGATCCAATTCATGCCCCACTCGTCGTTCCCGAGCAGCAGGTCCGCGGCCTTGACCCCCTGGACGATCTGCTCCGAACGGGTGTCCATGATCGCGCTGGTCAGCCCGTGTGACATCGCCATCGGCAGGAATGTCGCGCCGAGCGTGTGCCGGCCCGGCATCCCGAAGGAAACGTTCGACGCGCCGAGGCACATGTTCAGGCCGAACTCCGCGCGGATCCGCGAGATCGTCTCCAGCGTCGTCGCCACCACCGTCGTGTCCGCGCCGATCGGCATCGCCAGCGGGTCGATCAGGATGTCCTCGATCGCGATCCCGTACCTCCCCGTCGCAACGTCGACGATGTGCCCTACCAGTTCCAGCCGGCGGTCGGCCTCCATCGGGATCTCGAACTCGTCGTTGGGCAGCGCGATGACGGCCGCGTCGTACCGCTTCACCAACGGCAGGATCAGCTCCATCCGCTCGTCCTCGGCCGTCACCGAGTTGACCAGGGCACGCCCCTCGTACGCCGCCAACCCGGCCTCCAGGGCCTCCACGACCGAGGAGTCGATGCAGATCGGCAGATCGGTCAGGCTCTGCACCAGTTTGATCGCGTTGGCGAGCAGCGCCGGCTCGTCGGTCAGGGGCACGCCCATGTTGACGTCGAGCATCGTTGCGCCACCGGCGACCTGCGCGGCGACGTCCCGCTCGATCGCCGAGAGATCCCCGGCTCTGAGCTGTTCCTGGAAGATCCGCCGGCCGGTCGGGTTGATCCGCTCGCCGATCAGGCAGAACGGCTGGTCGTGGCCGATGACGACCTCGCGGCTGGCCGAACGCAACGTGGTGTGCATACCCATCCCTCTAGACCGAGACCGCGGCGCGGCGTTGGTTGAGCAGGTCCTTGGCTCGCTTCACCGTCTGCGATGCGTCGGAGGCGTAACCGTCCGCGCCCACCGCGTCGGCGTACTCCTGGGTGACCGGTGCTCCGCCGACCATGACGATGACGGTGTCGCGCAGGCCGGCTTTCTGCAGCGCGTTGATGTTCGCTTTGAACATCGGCATCGTCGTGGTCAGGAACGCGGAGAAGCCGACGATGTCGGGCTTGTGCTCCTCGATGGCGGCGACGAACTTCTCCGGAGCCACCTGTACGCCGAGGTCGATCACGTGGAAGCCGGCGCCCTCCAACATGATGTTGACGAGATTCTTGCCGATGTCGTGGACGTCGCCCTTGACCGTGCCCATCAGGAACGTCCCGACCATCTGGGCACCGGTCTCGGCGAGCAACGGCCGCAGGATCGTCAAGGCACCGCTCATGGCCCGACCGGCGATGAGCATCTCCGGCACGAAGAAGTCGCCGCGCTCGAAGCGTGCGCCGACCTCTTCCAGCGACGGGATGAGCGCGTCGTACAACAGGGAGGTCGGCGTCATCCCCATGTCCAGGCCGGTGCGGGTCAGTTCCGCGACCGCGGGCGCATTGCCGACCAGCGTCCTGTCGTACAGCTCCTGCAGAAGTTCTTCCGGACTCACGCGGCGCCCTCCTTTTCGGGCTGGTGTCCGAGCAGGCCGGACAGGGTGGCGATTTCCTTGACGAGAAGCGTTCCGATGGCGTCGAGTTGATCGGCCAGACGTACGTCGGGGCCGGACACGCTGAGCGCGGCGACGACCTCGCCGTCGTGACCATGGACCGGTACGGCGACGGCGTCGAGTCCCGGCTCCAGCTCACCGCGGGTGGTGGCGTAGCCGCGTTCGACGACGGTCCGCAGCTCTCCGCGCAGCTGCCGAGATGTCAGCGTGCGCGGCGTGCGGCGTACCAAAGTCCCGGCTGGCACGGGAATCCGGTTGTACGCGAAGAAGATCTTGCCGAGAGCGGAGCAGTGTGCCGGCACGTCGACCCCCACCCAGTTGCTCGCTCCGAGCATGAAACGCGAGTCCACCTGGGCGATCTGCACGACGCTCTGCCCGCGCGGGATGGCCAGGTTGACGGTCTCCCCGGTCAGCTCGCCGATCCGGCGCAGCACGGGAGTGGCGATCCGCTCCAGTTCGGCGATCGGCTCGTGCCGGGCGGCGTACACCGCGAACAGGGCACCGGGACGGAAGACGCCGCCGCCGTCGCGCTCCAGCAGCTGGTGGCGCTCCAGCGCGTGCAACAGCCGGGAGCCGGTGGACTTGGCCAGACCGGTTTCGGCGACGAGCTCGCCGAAGCTGTACGGGCGGTGGGCATGCACGACCAGGGAGACCAGTTCGGCCGCCCTGTCGATCGCCTGAGTCCCGGTGATCGCTGACCCTCTCGCTCATTGCCACTGCTGTCGGCATGCGCCACTATGTGGAACTATCGTTCCACACTATGAGGTCAGGCGCGAGACCGCGTCAAGCGTTGCCAAGGAGGCACGGATGTTTCGCAACACGATGCCGCGCTACGAGGTGTTGTCCGATGACGCCATGGCGGTGCTCGATGGCGGCTGGCGGCGGATCCTCACCGACATCGGAATCGAGTTCATGTCCGACCGGGCATTGGACCTGTTCCGGCAGGCCGGCCAACGAGTGGAGGAGAACACAGTCTTCCTCGATCCCGACTTCGTGCTGGAGCAGGTGGCCAAGGCGCCCCGCGAGTTCGACGTCGCGGCTCGCAACCCCGCCAACTCCGTGCACATCGGCGGCGACATGATGACGTTCGGCGCCGTGTACGGTCCGCCGTTCGTGCGGCAGGGAGATGTCCGCCGGGACGCCACCATGGATGACTACCGGAATTTCACCAAGCTGTCGCAGTCGTTCAGCGTGCTGGACTCCGCCGGCGGCGTGATCTGCGAGCCGAACGACGCGCCGCTGGACTCCCGGCACCTGGACATGACGTACGCGCTGCAGACGCTGACCGACAAGATCTATATGGGCAACGTCGTCTCGGGAGTCAACGCCCGGGACACCATCGAGATGAGTTCCATCCTCTTCGGCGGCCGCGACGTCATCGAGCAGACACCGGTGACGATCAGCCTGATCAACTGCAACTCGCCGCTGCGGTGGGACGACCGGATGCTGGAGGCGCAGTTCGAATACTCAGCGGCGAATCAGGCCGTCGTACTCACGCCGTTCCTGCTCATGGGTGCGATGTCGCCGGTGACGATCCCGGCGGCCTTGGTGCAGCAGATCGCCGAGGCTTTGAGTGGCATCGCCCTGTCCCAGCTGATCCGGCCGGGATCGCCGGTGATCTTCGGATCGTTCCTGTCCAACATCGACATGCAGTCCGGATCGCCGTGCTTCGGTACGCCGGAGTCCGCGATCGGCCTGCTCTGCACAGGGCAGATCGCGCGGCACTTCGGACTGCCGTTCCGCTCCGGCGGCGCGATGACGTCCAGCCAGGTACCCGACGCGCAGGGCGGGTACGAGGCGCTGATGACGCTGATGCCGACGTTCTTGGCCGGGGTCAACTGGGTGATGCACAGCGCCGGCTGGCTTGAAGGCGGTCTCGTTGCCGGCTACGAGAAGTTCATCGTGGACATCGAGTTGCTGCAGATGATGCGGGTGGAGTTCACCCCGCTGGAGATCTCCGAGGAAGCACTCGCGTTCGGGGCGCACCAAGAAGTCGGGCACGGCGGGCATTTCCTGGGCGCCGAGCACACGATGGAGCGCTTCCGTACCTGCTTTTACCGTCCGCTGCTGTCCTCCTCGGAGAACTACGAGCGCTGGATGCGAAACGGTGCTGCCGACGCGAACGCCAGGGCGACGAAGATCTACCAGTCCACCTTGGACTCCTATGAGCAGCCGGCACTGAACAACGCCATCCGCGAAGAACTGGAGGAGTTCGTCGTGCGCCGTCGCAAGGAACTCGGCGACTAAATTGACCGGAAGTGATCTGAGAAGGCTGGCACCACCCCGAGACGCCCGCCTGTAGCGACGTAGCCCGAGAGCATGCCTCACAAGCATCTGCTCGATTGCCGGAGCAAGCCGCGGCCCTGTCGTATGTGCCACCTTTGAACGCGTCTCAGGAGATTGCACGGTTCATTCGTCGCATTTGACGATCGCGGGGGGTTTTGATAACTCGAATATTGTCGTCGCAGTCACACAGTTAGGGAAGCCAGCTCCCAATGACCGTAACGAATCCCCGTGAAGAGTCACGTCGTCGGCTCCTACAGTCTTTCGCGGCTCAGGAAGACGTCTTGAGAGCTGCCCTGACACAGGCAAGAGCGGAAAATGATCATGCGGGCGTGAAGGGCTCCAGGGTTGAAGTTGCAGATAGGGAGTTCCTCCGCAAACGCTTGTCCAGGCGCCTCGATGTGGGGCACGGCGAGATCGTTGATCAGTCAGGCAAGCGCTCCAATCAGATCGACGTTGTGGTGGCCGACTTGGACCAGCCATTTGGAGGTTCAGGGGAGGCCGGTGACGATCCGTCGCTTTTTCTAATGGCGTCGCCGCCTGCGGGGAGGTGAAGACAACGCTGACGACTGGCACGCTTCGTAACATCGTCAACAGAGGCTCCATTCTAAAACGCCTTCGGTATTCGATCTACGAACACGACGCGGTGATTGTCAATCCATCTGATCATGAACGATTCCACGCCTGTCCGCCGTTCTTTGGCGTGGCGTTAGAAAGCCGCATCAGCCAAGAAACTCTATTGACCTACTTGAACAACATGGAGCGGGTTGCCGACCATCGGGGAGAGCCCCGCCC
>JACCXW010000297.1 GCA_013696785.1 Geodermatophilaceae bacterium
GAGCAGTGGTGGCAGTACCCGGTGCTGATCGCCGCCGCCCTGCAGAACGCGGTACTGGAGGAGGTCATCGTCGTCGGGTATCTGCTGACCCGGCTACGCCAACTCGGCTGGTCGCCGTGGGCGGCAATCCTCGCCTCGTCGGTGTTGCGCGGCGCGTACCACCTGTACCAGGGCTTCGGCGGCTTCCTCGGCAACTTCGTGATGGGGCTCGTGTTCGGCTGGCTCTACCAGCGCAAGGGCCGGGTGGCGCCGCTGATCATCGCCCACACGCTGCTGGACGTCGTCGCGTTCATCGGCTACGCGCTGCTGGTTGACCGGGTCGGCTTCCTGTCCTGACGACGATCAACAGCCGGGGACGTCGACGCCACGGTCGAGCAGCCAGTCGGCGGGGTCGACCCGAGTCCCGTAGAGGCCGAGTTGTACCTCGAAGTGGACGTGCGGTCCGGTCGAGAAGCCCTGGGTGCCGATGAGTGCGATGACCTGGCCGGCATACACCCGCTGGCCGGTGCTGACCTTGATGACCTCCTCGTGCCCGTACACCGTGACATCACCGTTGGCGTGCTCGATGTAGACGGCCTGGCCGAAACCGCTGGCGTATCCGGCTCGCACGACGGTGCCATCGCCGACGGCGTAGATCGGGTCGTACATGGGCGCGGCGATGTCGACGCCGTAATGGAAGCTGCCCCACCTGGCGCCGTAGCAGCTCGTGGTCGTGCCGATCGCGGGTAGCACCCAGTCACCGGAAGGGGGCGGAGCCGGCGGCGGTGACGATCCACCACCGCACCACCGCCACCACCGGGCGGGGGCGGGGGCGGGGGCTGTGCGTTGTTGCGGGCTTCCTCGGCCGCAGCGGCCGCACGGGCAGCCGCCTCGGCGGCCGCACGGGCGGCTTCCTCGCGCTGCCGTTGCAGTTCGGCTTCCTCGGCCGCCTTGCGGGCCTGATACTCCTCGTACGCTTGCCGGGCGCCCTCTACGCCGAGCAGTGCCTGCTGCGCCTCTTGCAGTTGAACCTCGAACTGCGCCTTTTCCTGCTGCAGCGCCACCAGTCGCGCCTGGGCGGAGTCCAACGTCGACTCGGCGACTTCCAGCGCCTCGGCGGCGGCGCGCTCGGCAGCTTCCCGTTCGAGTACGGCGCTGCGCTCCGCGGAGTCCGCGTTCGCTTTCTGCACCCTGGCGATCTCGACCTCGGAGATGACGTCGAGGTGGCTGTGTGACAGCGCCTCGAGCAGACCCGCCCGCTCGATGAGTTCGGCCGGACCGTTGGAGTCCAGCAGGACGAAGCTGTTGTCGAGCGTGCTGCCCTGGATGTAGCTGTTCCGGGCGAACAGCGCCAGGTCGGCCGTCGCCTCGTCCACGGCAGCGGCGGCCTCGACCACCGCGGCGCGGGTCTGCTCAGCTTTGATCCGGGCCTGCTCCAACGCGCCCTCGGCGGCGATATAGGCCGAGGAAGCGTTCTCCACGTCGATCTGCAAGCTCTCGATTTCCCCGTCGGCGGCAGCGACGAGTCCCGACAGCCGTCCCACCTCAGCGGCCTGCGCGTCCTTGGCGGCCTGCGCGTCCTCGATCTGCTGATCAGAGGGGTTCGGCGGTGGATCCTCGGCTCCTGCCGACACCGGCGAGAAAGCCATGAGGAGCACCGCGACGATCCCCGCGACCACCGGTCCGCGCAACCGCCGACGTCGCTGCAGAGCTGACACGACGCTTACTGTGCACCAGTGAGCCCAATTGCACCAGTGGCCACACCAACAACAACGATCACGCAGGGTAGTTCCCAGCTGACTCAGGGGCGTCCCGAGACTAGAACGGGGCGACGTCCCGGACCGCGTGAGCGCCCCGACGGGTGGCCTCGGCGGCGTCCCCGGCGGCCGTCCTGGTGGCATCGGAGAAGTCGTGCACCGCTCGCCGCGCCCGCCACCCGACGGACGGCTTTCCCTCCGTGTCGACCGCAGCGAGGATCAACCCCCCGAGCAAGCCCAGGTTCTTGAAGAAGTGGATCTGCTGCTGCTCGCGGGCCCCGGCGTCGGACTCCTCCCAAAACCGGTGACCAGCCAGCGTGGTTGGGATCAGACTCCCGGCGAGCAGGATCGAGGAGATGCGCGGCAGCTTGTTGAGGGCGAGCAGCGTTCCCGCTCCCACCTTGACCGCGGCGTCGATCTTGACCAGCTGCGCCGGGTCGCTCGGCAGGTTGAGCGGGAGCGCCTTGGCGGTCTTCTCGGCGACCGGGGAGGCCACATCAGCGTGACCCTCCACGCTTCGCAGGGCGTTGATCCCGCCACTGACGAAGATGCTGGCGAGCAGGGGGCGGGCTATCCGTCGTACGAGCAAGGGATTTCCTTTCGCGTCATGAGAGTGCTCGGCACACGGTAACGGTCAACGGTGTCCCGCGCTTCACGCTCCGGCAGAGCGGTGCAGCGGAGGCGCCGCGACGGCGCAGTGCGTGCGCTGGTCGGCGACGTCGGGACGGCGCAGTCGCCGGTCGATGCTCACGGCCGAGATCGCGCCGCCGAGTGCGAGCAGCCCGGCGCACACCCACAGCACCGTGGTGAATCCGTCCTCGAAGAGCTCCGGCTGCCGGTAGTCGGCACCCGACAGCCCGGCCACGGCGGGCAGCACCGCCACGGCGAGCAGGCCGGCCGCGCGCGCCACGGCGTTGTTGACCCCGGACGCGACACCGGCGTGCCGGTCCTCGGCGCTTGCCAGCACCGTCGCCGTCAATGGCGCCACAGTCGCCGACAGGCCCAGCCCGAACACCGTCACGGCCGGCAGCACGTCGAGCAGGTACGACGCATCAGGACCGATCCGGAGCATCAGCAGGACACCCGCGGCACAGATCAGCGGGCCGACCGTCATCAGCAGCCGTGGCCCGATCCGCTGCGCGAGGGCGCCCGCTCGGGCGGACAGCAGCAGCATCAGGACCGTGAGCGGAAGCAGCGCTGATCCCGCGACGAGCGGGGAGAAGCCTGCGACGACCTGCAGATCCAGCACGAGCAGGAAGAACAGTCCGCCCATCGCGCCGTACACCGCGAACGTGACGACGTTCGCCGCCGTGAACTGGGTCGAGGCAAACAGGTCCAGGGGGACCAGCGGATGCTTGCTGCGCCGTTCGACGACGACGAACGCGACCAGACATGCGATTCCGACGACCCCACTGGCGACCGTCGCCGTGGACCACCCGACGTCGCCGGCCGCGATCAGGGCGTACGTGAGCCCGGCGAGTCCAGCCGCGCCGAGCACCGCGCCCGGGATGTCCAGCTGCGGGCTCGCCTGCGCGTCGACGGTCTCCGGCACGTACTTGAGCGCCACGACGACCACCAGGACGGCCAGCGGCAGGTTGATGAGGAAGACCAGTCGCCATGACCAGACGTCGATGAGGTAACCACCCACGAACGGCCCGATCGCGGCCGCGATCCCACCCAGCCCCGACCAGGCGCCGATCGCGCGCGAGCGGTCGTCCGGATGCAGGGAGGCGGAGATGATGGCCAGGCTTCCCGGTGTCAGCAGGGCGCCACCGACCCCCTGCAACGCACGAGCGGCCACGAGCATCTCGACGTTCGGCGCGATGCCGCACAGCAACGACGCGGCCGCGAACCACACCGTCCCGACGATGAAGATCCGACGTCGTCCCAGCCGGTCGCCGAGCGACCCACCGAGCAGGATGAACGACGCGAGCGTGAGCGCGTAACCGTTCAGCGTCCACTGCAACCCGGCGAAGCCGGCGTCGAACTCGGTGCCGATTCGGCCGAGCGCGACGTTGACGACGGTGGCGTCCAGCATCGCCAGCCCGGAGCCGAGCACCGTGGCCAGCAGCAGCCAGCGGCCCTGCGGACTGGACAGCCGCACCGCGGGCACCTGCACCGCCGGAGATCCCATCGTGGTCAGCCTTTCACCGCAGCGGCCGGTTCGTCGTGAGCGTGCCATTCGGCGCCAACCCACGACCAGCCCGGAAAAGTCCGCTGGCATCGAAGAGGCCCGTCACGCGCTCTCTCTACGCTGTGCAGCAGTTACCCCAGAGGCCGGAGCGCGCATGGCGGCTGACCCACCCGAGACCACGTACGCCGTACTGGGCCTGATCGACAAGGTGCCGGCGTCGTCCGGGCACGAGTTGGCGGCGGTGGCCGACCGGTCATTCGCTCACTTCTGGCCGATCTCGCGGACGTTGCTGTACCGCGAGCTGACCAGGCTCGTCGAACTCGGCTGGGCGACGGCGACCCGGGTGGAGCAGGTGCGCAACCCGAGCAAGTGGATCTACCACGTCACTGCGGACGGCCAGCAGGCCCTGGCCGGCTGGCTGGGCCATCCGGTGCCGGTGATCAGCAGCTATCGAAGCAGCGTGTTGCTACGGCTCTTCTTCGGGACGCGGATGTCCCCGAGTCAGCTGCAGGCGCTACTCGAGGACTATCGCCGGGCACTGCAGGACCAGCACGAGGAGTTCGCTGCCATCGTCAACATGCTTGCGCCGCTGTCGACTCCGACGGCGCGAATGGGGCGCCTCAACGCTCTGCACGGTCTTCGCACGGCCGAGGCCAGGCTGGCCTGGATAGACGAGGCCCGGGCCGAACTCGGGCACGAGGGCTAGGAATCAGGTAGCCGTCGAGAAAGCCGCCCAGCGCTCCGCGATCTTGCCGTCGGCGATCCGAAAGATCACGATGGCCGACTGTTCCACCTGTTGACCGCTGGGAGGCTGGCCGAACATGGGACCGGTGTTGGTGCCGCGCATCGTCCAGCGGATCGCCACCCGATCTGCCTCGGCGACGAGGTCGTCGACGGTGAATCGCAGGTCTGGATGCGCCGTGTGGAGCGTCTCCACGACGTATTCAATGCCCTCCACGCCGGCGGGCTGTCCGGGCATCGGGTTGTGATCGACGGTGTCCTCGGCCACCAGGGCTCGCACCGCGGCCACGTCGCCGGCCGCAAACACTTCTTCGAAGAGGCGGCGGACCAGGGTCTTGTGAGAATCCAGGCTCATGACGCGCCCGGTGCCTCACTTCCGTCGGGCAGCAGCGTCGACACACTGGCAATATAGACGGGACTAGTTAACTGTGCACTATTCGCCTACCGGAACTTCCGCGGGTCGGTACACGAGCAGCCGGCGCGGCGTCTTGTTGAAGGTGAACTCGACCGCCTCCTCGCCCGGTTCACCGTCCCGGGCGACCTGCACCGGACCGTCGAGCGAGCGAACGGTGAGTTCGGTGACCTCCAGCTGCCGATACATCCGGCTCTTGTCGGTCGCGGCGGCCAACGCCGTCAGCGCGAGCCGGGCGCGACTGAACTTCTTGTCAGCGCGCAGGTACTGCACGTCGAGCAGACCGTCCTCCAGCCTCGGACGCCAGGCCGGGGACAGGCCGCGTGGCGTGTAGGCGCAGTTGCCGATGAAAAGGATCCACAGCTTCGTCGGCTCGCCGTTGAGTTCGAGGTGCAGTGGCACCTGCGTGCGCAGTACCGACACCGCGGCGAGAAACAGCGCCGGCCACTTGCCGTACCGCGGCTCGAGCGCCTCGCGGCGTTGGACCATCTCCGGATAGCTGCCGATGCTCGCGCTATTCAGGAACGGCACCCCGCCAACTCTTGCCACGTCCACCGCGACACCGGCCCCTGCGTTGATGGCCGTCACCGCTGCCTCGACGGTCTCGATGCCGACGTCGCGAGCGAAATGGTTCAGCGTTCCAGCCGGTACGACGGCCAACGGCAGGTCGTGATCCAGCGCCGCCTTGGCTGCCGTCGCCACGGAGCCGTCGCCGCCGGCAACGCCGAAGGCCTTGGCGCGATCGGCCGCTGCGTGCAGCAGGTCGGCCAGGTTGTCGTCCTCGCCGAGTTCGATCACCTCCGCACGTGGCAGCCGTTCGCGTACCTCATCGGCCGGGTTGACATCGTCCGGACCCGAACGCGGGTTGACCGCGATCACGAGGCCTTCGCCGTCGGGCAGCGCCGGAGCGACGCTGGTCAGCCTCACCCTGGCGGGTACGGCGGGGTGCACCGGCCACCAGTGCCGGGTCGCGAGAGCGACGCCCGCGCCGAGGGCGACGCCGGCGACCACGTCGGCCGGGTAGTGCACGCCCACGTGGACCCGCGAGTAGGCCACCCCGGCTGCGAGTGGGGCGACCGCGACGCCCAGCAGCGGGGACTCCATGGCGACGGCGGTGGCGAACGCCCCCGCCGAGGCGGAGTGGCCGGACGGGAACGAGGACGTAACCGGGCTACGCCGCAACTGGCGCAGCACCGGATGTTCGGCCATGTCCGGTCGCATTCGGCGGAAGGCCTGCTTGGCGACGACGTTGCTCAGCGCGCTGCTCACCGCGAGGGATCCGACCGCCCGCAGTGCGGCCAGCCGGCCCCTGCCCTTGCGGGCACCGATGACCGCGGCGACAGCGAACCACAACCGCCCGTGGTTGGCCGCCTTCGACAACTGGCGCAACACTCCATCGGCCCGGCTCGGCGGCAGCCGCTGCACCCACTGGTAGATCCGGCGGTCCAGGCGGGAGGGGGCGCGAGGCATCAGCGGAGCCTAGTGAGCCTGGCTTTCTCCGCTGCCGGCGCGCTGGCGGGCGCGGAAGGCCGCGACGCTGGCCCGGCTGGCGCACGTCTCTGAGCAGAACCGCCGGCTGTTGTTCCGCGAGGTGTCGACAAAGACGTCCTGACAGTCCTGCGCGCCGCAGACCCCGAGCCGGGCCCAGCCGTACCGGGTCACGAGCATGGCCATCCCCACGGCCACGGTGGTCGACAGTTGCTCGACAGGCGGCGCATCGTCGCGGCTGTAGTGCACGTGCAGCAGCCCGTCGTGGTTGGTCATCCGCGGATGCACCTGTGCGCAGCCGAGCAGCTCGTTGAGCCGGTCGATCACCTCGTTCTCGTCCTCGGCGGCCACGACAGCCCGCACCCGCCGGCCGAGGTCTGCCACCGCTTCGCGCTCGGCGGGGATGAGCTTCAAGCGGGTACGGCGGGCGAACCACTCCCGGTGTGCAGCAAGGAACTCCGTCAGCGTGCGGGGGTCGTCGAACTCAGTGTTGGCGAGGTTGACCGCAAGCTCCACCGCTCCAGAGCTGTAGGTGTCGTAGTCCATTTGACTCCTTACGGATGGATACCTACCCTGAGAGTGAGTGTAGGGGTCTTAACCCATTACGTCACTTACCGCCCGGGGAGGGGAATCATCATGCGTCGCTATGCCCAGGTCTGGTCGCTCCCGAGCGCACCGATCCTCATCCTCGCCGGGTTCCTCGGTCGGCTGCCCGTCGCCATGGTGCCGCTGGCCGTTCTGCTGCTGGTCGAGACCCGCACCGGCTCGTACGCGACCGCCGGGCTGGCTACGGCGGCGTACGGGCTGGCCACCGCCGCCGTTGCCCCGCTGTTGGGCCGCCTCGCCGACCGGATCGGTCCGAGGCCCGTGCTGCTCGTCTCCGGTCTCGCGTACCCGGCCGCGTTGCTGGGTCTGTTGGCGATCCTCCAGGCGGACACACCGGACACGGTCGTCCTGGCCGCGGCGGCCTTGGCCGGTGCCGCGATGCCGCTGATCTCCTCGACCGTGCGTGCACTGTGGATCCGCGTCTCCGGCGAGGGCTCGGTGCTGCACTCGGCGTACGCACTGGATGCGATCTCCGTCGAGTGCGTCTTCGTCCTGGGCCCGGTCCTGGTTGCCGGCTTCGTGACGTTCACCAGCCCCGCGGTGCCGGTCGTGCTCGCGGCCGCTCTCGCTCTGATCGGCAGCATCGCCGTCGCCGCGTCCGCGCCGGCCCGCGCGTGGCGCCCGGTGCCCGCTTCCCGCTCACGAGC
>JACCXW010000327.1 GCA_013696785.1 Geodermatophilaceae bacterium
CTTCGAGCGTGTCCTGCGTGCGCCCGACCAGGAAGACCCGGGCGCCTTCCCGGGCGAAGGTTCGGGCAACGGCCCCGCCGATCCCGCCTCCGGCGCCGTAGATGATCGCGTTCTTGCCCGCCAGCAACGTTCCCATGACCCGCTCCGATCGCTGATTCCGATGTCGTGCCTGTGTAACGGAGCCGAGCGCCGTAACTCATCGCTGCCGCGATGACCGGTGCAATCGTGCAGTGGCGGACTGGGCTAACTCGGGCGAAACCGCACGTGCTGTCCCGGTCTCAGCTGCGCGGCCGCACCGAGGTCGGCGCGCGCCACCACGCCGATCACGGGGTAGCCGCCGGTGACGGGATGGTCGGCGAGGAACACCAGTGGTTGGCCGCCGGCGGGCACCTGAATCGCGCCGGGGACGATCGGCTCCGACGGCAGTTCGTGCCGGACGGCCCGATCCAACGCCGGCCCGATCAGCCGCACGCCGATGCGGTTCCCGTCGGGACTGACCGTGTACGCCGAGGCCAGCAGCGTCGTCCACGCGTCCGGTCTGAACCAGTCCAGCCGCGGCCCCGGGGCGATCCGCAACACCGGCTCTGCCGGCTGTCCAGCCACGGGAGCGACGTCCACGACCGGGTCGGTTTCGACGTCGGTGCCCAGCGCGACGGTGTCACCCGGCCGCAGCCGCGGCGGCCCCAGCCCCGACAGCAGGTCCGTCGATCGCGACCCGAGCACCGGTTCGCAGCCGATGCCGCCGCGAACCGCGAGGTAACTGCGCAGGCCCGTCTTCGGCGTACCTAACCGCAATTCGGTACCGGCGGGCAGTCGCAGCGGCGCATTGCCGCCGTACTCGACGGATCCGAGGAAGACCGGAGCCGGTGCCCCGGTGACCGCCACGAGCAGGTCGGTGCCGGCTCGCAGCGACAGGCCCCCGAAGGTCGCCTCGATGGTTGCCGCTCGATCGGCGTTGCCGACCAGCCGGTTCGCGAGCCGGTGGCTGCCCACGTCGGCAGCCCCGCTGCGGCCGACCCCGAGAGCAGCGTGCCCGGGGCGGCCGAGGTCCTGGACCGTGGCCAGCGGGCCGGGCGCGAGGATCTCGATCATGCGGGCCGAAATCGCACCCGGGCGCCGGGCCGGAGCAATGCCGGCGGATCACGTTCGGCTTCCCACAGGACGACGTCGCTGCGACCGATCAGTTGCCAGCCGCCCGGGGACTCCCGCGGGTAGACGCCGGTGAACTGCGCGGCCAGGCCGACCGAACCGGCAGGCACCTTCGTGCGCGGCTCCCTGCGCCGAGGCACCTGCAGTGCATCCGGCAGGCCGACGAGGTAGCCGAAACCCGGCGCGAAGCCGCAGAACGCGACCGTGAGTTCCGCGCCGGTGTGCGCGTCCACGATGCCCTCGGTCGTCAACCCGGTCAGCCGGGCAACCTCGTCGAGGTCGGCCCCGTCGTAGGTCACCGGAATCTCGACCACGACTCCGCCCGGGGCGTCGTATGCCGTCAGTTCCCGGGCCTGCACCTCCACCGCGATCCGCTTCTTTTCGGCCCCCGGTCGCAGCCGCAGTAACAGGGTGCGGGCAGCCGGGACGACCTCCTCGACACCGTGCAGCGGGCGCTGCTCCAGGCTTGCCCGCAGCGCCATGACAGCCGCCACATCGGCCAGTTCGACGAGCAGCGCGTCCTCGCCGTACTCCATGATCTCGCGATGATCATGGGATTGCGCCGGTCCTGGCCGGTCGGATCCCATGATCATCGCGGCTTGGCGGCGGTGGGGGTGGCGGCGGCGGCGGAGGTGGCGGCGGCGAAGGGGCGAACGTCGACAGCGGCGGCGGTCAGCGCCGCTCGGACCTGACGCGCCACGGCCACCGCTCCCGGGGTGTCTCCGTGGACGCAGAGGGACCTGGGCGCGACGTCGACAATCGACCCGTCTACGGCGGCAACCTGACCGCTTACTGCCATCCGTACCGATCTCTCGGCTATCACGGCGGCATCGGCCAGTACGGCGCCCGGCTCTCGCCGGGACACCAGCTCACCCGTCGGCATGTACGCCCGGTCGGCAAATGCCTCCGGTACGGCGCTCAGCCCGGCCTCCGTCGCGAGCCGCAGCCAGACCGAGCCGGGCAGACCGAGCACGGGCAGCAAGACGTCGTACCGGCGTACCGCCTCGACCACGGCCGCTGCCTGGGATTCATGGCTCACGATCGCGTTGTAGAGCGCACCATGCGGTTTGAGGTAGCGCACCCGGTCACCGGCCACCCTGGCGAACGCGTCCAGCGCGCCGAGCTGATAGAGAATGTCGTTCGTCAGCTCCTCCGGAGCCACGTCGAGGAAGCGGCGACCGAAGCCGTGCAGGTCGCGGTAGCCCACCTGCGCACCGACGACCACGCCGCGTTCGACCGCCGCGGCGCAGACCCGTCGCATGATCGACGGGTCGCCGGCGTGGAAGCCACACGCGACGTTGGCACTGGTGATCACGTCGAGCAGACCGTCGTCATCAGTGAGCGGCCAGATCCCGAGTCCCTCGCCGAGGTCGGCGTTCAGGTCGATCACGGGCGCCAGCATCCCGTCATCATGCGCCCACCGTGGACATGGGACGGCCCCGGCCGCGGAGAGTGTCTTCCGTGGCCGGGGCCGAAAGCTGGTGCGCCGTTGGCTAGCCGGTGGCGCCCTTCAGAGCGTTACCAAGAGCGGTGGCCTCGTCAGGTGTCATCTCGACGACGAGTCGACCGCCGCCTTCCAGCGGGACTCGCATGACGATGCCGCGTCCCTCCTTGGTGACCTCCAGCGGACCCTCACCCGTCCGCGGCTTCATGGCCGCCATGCGTTCCTCCTCAGTCAGGCCGCGGGGTACGCCGGCCAGTGCGCGATGTCCTAACTTGCGGAACGCCAGCCTCCACGGTGGGTGGCCGACGCGATGTTGGCTCCATTGTCCCGCATCGGGACGCGAAGGAGAAACTGCGACCCGCCATCGCCTCCACGGCAGCCAGCCGGATAGCGTGCGAAGGCCAGTCGAGGAGGCGCCCAGGATGACGACCACTGACCACGGCACCGTCTTGACCGCCCGGGACGGGGCGGTCGCGACGATCACGCTGAACCGCCCGGATTCGATGAACTCCCTCGACCTCGAGGCGAAACAGGCACTGCTCGGCGCCCTGCGTGCGGCTGCAGCGGACGCCGAGGTGCGGGCGGTCGTCCTGACCGGACGGGGCCGCGGATTCTGCGTCGGGCAGGACCTCAAGGAGCACGTCGAGCTGATCCGGGCAGACCACCCGGCTCCCCTGAACACGGTGTCCGAGCACTACAACCCGATCGTGCTGACCATTGCCGGGATGCCCAAGCCGGTGATCGCCGCCGTGAACGGGATGGCCGCGGGGGCCGGCGCGTCATTCGCGTTCGCCGCCGATCTCAGGATTGCGGGCGCCGGCGCGAAATTTCTGATGGCCTTTGCGAAGATCGGGCTTTCCGTCGACAGCGGCGCAACGTGGACGCTGCCACGGCTGATCGGGCACGCCAGGGCAGCGGAACTGATGCTGCTCGCCCAGCCCGTCGATGCCGCCCGGGCGTTGGCACTCGGGATGGTGACCGAGGTCGTACCGGACGAGGAAC
>JACCXW010000338.1 GCA_013696785.1 Geodermatophilaceae bacterium
CTTCGAGCCGATGCAGGAGATCAGCCAGTTTTACAACTCGTTCCAGTCGGCCAGTGCCGCCCTGGAGAAGCTGTCCGGGGTCCTCGAGGAGGAGCCGGACGTTCCCGAGCCGGTCACGCCGGTGCCGATGGCGGAGGCGCGCGGGGAGGTGTGCTTCGAGGGTGTCGACTTCTCGTACGTCGCCGAGCGCCCGGTCATCGAAGGCCTCGACCTGGTGCTCCCGGCCGGTCAGACCGTCGCCCTGGTCGGGACCACCGGGGCAGGCAAGACGACCATCGCGAAGCTGGTCTCACGCTTCTACGACCCGGCAGCGGGGCGGGTGACGCTGGACCGGCTCGACCTGCGCGAGCTGTCCGATGCCGACCTTCGACGCTCGGTCGTCATGGTGACCCAGGAGAACTTCCTGTTCGCCGGGTCGATCGCTGACAACATCCGCTTCGGCCGGCCGGGCGCTTCCCCGGAGCAGGTGCGCGAGGCGGCGGCCGCGATCGGAGCGGACGGGTTCATCCGGTCACTGCCGGAGGGGTACGACACCGAGGTCGAGTCGCGCGGCGGGCGGCTCTCCGCAGGGCAACGGCAGCTGGTGGCGTTCGCCCGGGCCTTTCTGGCCGACCCCGCGGTGCTGATCCTCGACGAGGCGACCAGCTCACTCGACGTCCCCAGCGAACGCATGGTGCAGCGGGCGCTGAACACGATCCTTCGGGAGCGGACGGCCATCATCATCGCCCACCGGCTCTCGACCGTGGAAATCGCCGACCGGGTGCTCGTCCTCGATCACGGGCGGATCATCGAGGACGGCTCACCGGCGGAGCTGATCGCCTCGGGCACCGGCAGCTACTCCGCCCTGCACGAGGCCTGGCGCGACTCGCTCGTCTGACGTCCCCGCCTCGTCTCGCCTCGTTGAGCCTGACGGTTGGGCGGCGATACGCCGGAGTCGCGTGTCCAAACGTCACTCTCAGCGGGCTGAGCGACCAACGCACTAGGCCAGGGACTCAGCCGTGGGGATCGGTGCAGGGATCCGCCGGTGGTGGAGGCCGCCGGTGCCGCTCCGAGCCGACCACGACCGCCACGCCGACGAGGATCACCGCGGTGGCTCCCAGTACCGACCCGGTCAGCGCCTCGTCGAGCACGATCCAGCCGAGGAACAGGGCGACCACCGGGTTGACGTATGCGTACGTCGCGACCAGCGAGATCGGCGCGCTGGCGAGCACCCAGACGTAGGCGCTGAACGCCACCAGTGACCCGAACACGAGCAGGTACCCCCACGCCAGCCAGGACCGACCCGAGTAGGCAGTCAGGTCGACGCGCTCGCCGGCGACCAGCCCGGCGACCAGCAGCGCCAGCCCACCGGCGACCATCTCGTACACCGTCGTGACGAACGGGTCGCTCGGCAGGTGCAGCCGCGGTTGCAGCCACGAGCCGAACGACCAGCACATCGCCGCCAACGCGACGAGCAGGGTAGGCCCGAGCGGGATCGTGCCGGTGACTCCGATGGCGGCGACCAGGGCGGCGAGGCCGCCGAACCCGACGAGCACCCCGCCGATCGTCGCCGAGCGCGGCCGGTCGCCCGACAGCAGGCGGTAGAACACCACCCACAGCGGCACCGAGGCGACCATCAGCGAGGCGATGCCGGTCGGCGTGCCGAGGTCCTCCCCGACGGTCACGAGGCCGTTGCCGGCGGTGGGCAGCAGCAGGCCGACCAGGCTGGCGCCCAGCAGCTGCACACGCGTCACCGCGAGTCGGCGCCAACCGGACCGCAACGTGAGCACTGCAGCCATCACGAGCCCGGCCAGGAAGAACCGGGCGCCGGCTGATGTCAGCGACGGCATCGTCTCCACGACGATCCCGATGGCCAGATACGTCGACCCCCAGACCACGTAGACGATCCCGAGAGCGACCGCTACTGCGAGCGGCCGGGTGACGGTGGGCGCAGCCGGCCGACGGGCAGTCTCCACGGTCATGGCGCCAGGCTAGGCCGCGAGAGGCCTCGATCCCTGGCGGGTTTTCCGCCATCGTGGCGCGGACCACTGCCGAGTTGTCACGGCCAACGGGTGCCATGGCCCCCGCTGGCGGTGACAAGTTGGGCGTGCCTGGTGCTGGCGCCGAGTCGCCGCATGTCGAATGCAACGGATATCGTGGCCGACGGCTGTGACGCGGTCACAGTCGAGTCGTGCCGGTACGCCAGACCGAGGAGTGCAGGTGAGCGATCCCGCCCTGTTCGGCCCGTCGCAGCAAGGCGATGACC
>JACCXW010000349.1 GCA_013696785.1 Geodermatophilaceae bacterium
TGGCGTCGGCGATGAAGCCGAGGTGGCAGATCAGCGCCGTGTCCAGGACGTCGTGCAGCGCAACTCGATCGGTTGCCCCGCGTTCCTTGTGCCGGCCAAGCCGCGTGCGTGCAGTGGCTGACAGGGCGGTGGAGGCCGACGTCGACGGCGGGCTGACCATGCCGCTCACCGTACGACGCGACACTTGCCCGCGTCGGTCGGGAGTGCCGTCAGGTGCACACGACGACCGGAGAGCCTGCCGGCGGCGATGGCTGCGACCCCGCTGAGGCGCAAGCGTGACTGCCGCCGGCGGCAATCGCCGTGACATCGCGCAGCGCAACCACAGGGACTGCGGTCGACAAGGCGTTAGTACTGCCGATTCCCAATTGCCTAGAGGCATTCAAACCCCAACAGCTCACGGTTCCGTCCGTGATCGCCGCGCAGGTGTGAAAGTCGCCGGCCGCGGCGGTGCTGACACCGGCAAGGATGCCGTCTCCATCGGGCCCGGCTGAGTTCGGACGGCGCCCGGCTGACCTACTCGACCTACCTCGGCGGCGTTGTCCCCGACCGACGTTCTTTAACCGGGAGTCGACGGCGTGATGCCTACACCGACGCCCGTGCCTCCTTAGTGGGCACGGATGTACCAAACGCGAACCGAACCGATCCTCAGTGTCGTACCCATCCCAAGACACTGGATCGTTAGGAGAACCGCAATGACCGCCCCGAGGAACGTCGTACCGGCCGGCACGACCGTCGGTACCACGCTGCCGGAGCTGACCAGCTGCCCGGAGTGTGGCGCGACGGCCGAGATCACCCGACGCGACGTGCTGGAGAGCACCGACGGACCCATCGAGCATGTCGGGGTGCGCTGCGTCCGGAAGCACGTGTTTCTGATGCCGACGTTCCTGCTCGACCGGTTGGTTCAGTCCCAGCCGTAGAAACCGCGCCCGCTTTTCTTGCCGAGGTCGCCGCGCGCCACCATCTCGCGCAGCAGCGGCGGGGGCTCGAACCGTGGGCCGAGCGTCGACGCCAGGTACTCGGCGATACCGAGCCGGACGTCCAGGCCGACCAGGTCCGTGAGCCGCAACGGACCCACCGGCCAGCGGTATCCGAGCACCATCCCGGTGTCGATGTCCGCCGCGGACGCCACGCCGTCGGCAACCATCCGGATCGCTTCCAGGCCGACGGCGACGCCGAGCCGGCTCGTCGCGAAACCCGGCGAATCCCGTACGACGATCGCCTTCTTGTCCAGTGAATCGACCCAACCCCGCACGCGATCCAGCACGTCGGTCGTCGTTCCCGGGTGGTGGACGATCTCGACGAGGGCGCTGGCGGGCACGGGGTTGAAGAAGTGCATGCCGCAGAACCGCTCGGGCTGCTCCAAGGCCGCCGCCAAGTCCTGAACCGACAGCGATGACGTATTTGTCGCCAGTACAGCGTCGGCCCCGGCCACCGCCTCGAGCCGTCGCAGCACGGTCGCCTTCAACGCCGGCTCCTCCGGCACCGCCTCGATGAACAGCTCCGCGGCCGGCAGTTGGGCGGCGTCGATGACGGCGGACACCCGGCCCAGCGCGTCGGCGGCAGAGGAGAGCTTGCCCATCTCCTCCGCCTTGGCCAGCGTAGCCGCGATCCGCGTGATCGCAGCGTCCGATCGCTCCTGATCTGCCTCCAGGACCACCACGGTCGATCCCGCCGCCGCGAAGACATGCGCGACGCCGGCACCCATGGTTCCGCCGCCGACGACCACTACCGACCCAGGCGCGGTCATGCATTCGCCTCCCATGCGGTGACCTCACACAAACGGACACCATACGGCCGGCTACGTAGCAACGCAGCGGCGAAGTCCGTAGTGGCTACGGATGCTTGGCGCCATGGAGAGTGGCCGGATGGAGGCCTGACAACCTCCGACGAGCACATCCGTGCCGCGCTCCTTCGCCTTCTTTCGCTTCACGATCACGACACCAGCCACGAGTTCTACGCCGATGACGCCGTACTGGAGTTCCCGCAATCGCGCGAGCGGTTCGTCGGGAAGCAGAACTTCCTCGAGTGGCGCACGCAGTATCCAGCCGGCGTCGAATACACCGTGCGGCGAATCCTGGGTAGCGGTGACACGTGGATCGTGGCGGGCACCGTGGCGC
>JACCXW010000102.1 GCA_013696785.1 Geodermatophilaceae bacterium
GTCGTTGCTGCTCGGCGACCAGCCGCTGGCCGCCGCCACCACCAGCGTCTCCGGTACGACGCTGACCCCGGCGCAGGTCGCCGTCCGCACGCTGCTGGCGATCGGGTACATCACGCTGTCGATGCTAGGCGTCGCAGCCATCGCCCTGCTGCTGTCGACCATCACGGACTCGCCGCTGGCGGCAGCCCTGGGGGCGTTGGCGTTCCTGATCGCGTCGTCGCTGCTGTTGACTCTCGATGCAGCGGAGGTGCTCCAGCCTTACCTGCCGACCCGCTACTGGTTGTCCTTCGTGGACCTGTTCCGTGACCCGATCTTCTGGCGGGACATCCTGCGCGGCCTCGGGCTGCAGGCTGTATACGTCGTCGTCCTGCTCGGCGCTGGCTGGGCGAACTTCACCACCAAGGACATCACGAGCTGAGCCGCGCACAGTCCGCCGCTGACAGCTCCTCGGGCGCGCC
Source organism: Geodermatophilaceae bacterium (assembly GCA_013696785.1). GTDB lineage: Bacteria > Actinomycetota > Actinomycetes > Mycobacteriales > Geodermatophilaceae > JACCTY01. The sequence continues at coordinate 459 of JACCXW010000102.1, forward strand.
GGCGCCGATCTCCAGCGCAACGATGCTCGACACCACCTGGTCGGTCGGCAGGCTCCCGTGCGGTACCTGGGACGAATCGCAGATGTCCTGCACGACGAGGTTCAGCGCGCCGTCCAGCCGGGCGGAGTCCGGTGGTGTCACTACCTCGTCGACGGTCGACCAGATGGAGATGTACGCCGGCCCGTCGGGCGTCTCGTCGCCGGCGTTCAGTTCGCGGAGCAGGTCGCTGTCCGGGACGAGCTGCCGGCAGGCAAGCGGGCACTCGTCCGGGACGACCGCCACGGCCAGCTCGGCGACCCGCGTGCCGTGGTGCGGCGAGCCGAGGGTGATGACGCGGCGAGCGAGCCCCGCACCGTCGAAGTCGCGGACCCACAGCCTCGCCACGACCCCGCCGGCGGAGTAGCCGATGACATCGACCGACGGCGCGCCGGTCCGCTCGATCGCGGCGTCGGCCGCAGCGGCCAGCACCTGGGCCTGCTCGCGCAGGTCACCGGTCCCGTCCCCGGCCAGTTGCAGGACTGTCGCGTCGCGTCCGCTGGCGCGCAGCTCCCCGGCAAGTACCTCGAGCGCCTCGGTCGATCCGCCGTACCCAGGAATGAGCAGGACCGGACCGGGCCGGTCCTGCGCGACGGGGGTGACCGACGCGCCTGTCGTGCGCCACACGACGACGGCGGTGGCCGCCAGCGCGGCGGCGACGAGCGCGGCGATCAGGATCATGAAGAGGCGACGGCGCGCCGGCGACAACGTACCCAGGCGCCCCATCACCCGAGGGTAGACACGGAAAAGAAAGGAGTGGGCGGCAACCGGGGAGCTTGGGATGCTGGCCGGATGTCCCTGGAAATCCACGAGATCTCCGAAGCCGGCCACCGCATCCTCAACCCCTTCACCGACGACAAGCTGATGACGTTGGCGGCTGCTGCTCATCTCGTCGCCGGGACCCGGATCCTGGACCTGGCCTGCGGCAAGGGGGAGATGCTCTGCCGCTGGGCCGAGACCCTCGGCGTCACGGGCCACGGCGTGGATGTCAGCGACGTGTTCCTGGCCGCGGCCGGGGATCGGGCCGAGGAACTCGAGGTCGCCGACCGGGTGTCGTTCGAGCAGGGTGACGCGGGGGTGTACGTCGCCGAGCCGGCGTCGTACGACGTCGTGTCGTGTATCGGCGCGACCTGGATCGGCGGCGGGCTGGCGGGGACGCTGGAGCTGATGCGACCGGCACTGCGCCCGGGGGGACTCTTGCTCGTCGGAGAGCCGTATTGGACCGAACCACCGCCCGAGGCCGCCTACGCGGCGATCGGCGTCGGGCCCGACGACTTCACCTCGCTCGCCGGTACGGCGGAGCGCTTCGCCGCTGCGGGCTACGAAGTCGTCGAGATGGTCCTTGCCGACGGCGACAGCTGGGATCGGTACGTCGCGGCGCAGTGGTGGACGTGCACGGAGTGGCTGCGTGCGCATGCCGATGATCCCCGGTCCGCCGCAGTGCGGACGTTCCGCGACGAGGGCCGCGACTCACACCTGCGCTACCAGCGCCGGTACTTCGGGTGGGGAGTCTTCGTGCTGCGACCGACCGGCTAGGGTCGCGGTTCACGCAAGCCAGTTGGGGGATCTGTGGCGTTGACACGCATTCTGGTCGTGGTGTTGGCCGGTGGTGCGGGGAGCAGGCTGGAACTGTTGACCGACGGCAGAGCCAAGCCCGCCGTCCCGTACGGCGGGATGTACCGGCTGATCGACTTCCCGTTGTCGAATTGCCTCCGAGCAGGCATCGCCGACGTGTGGGTACTGATGCAGTACAGCCCCGGCGTCCTGGCCGATCATCTGGCCAACGGCCGGCCGTGGGATCTGGACCGCTCCACCGGCGGTTTCATGGTGGTGCACCCGCATCAGGGTGACAAGCGGGGCGGCTGGCATCAAGGGACGGCCGATGCGCTCTGGCGCCAGTCCCCGCTGATCCGCGAGTTCGACGCCGAAGCGCTGGTCGTGGTGAGCGCGGACGCGGTCTACAAGCTGGACTATCTCGATGTCGTGACCGAGCACATGCGTAGCGGCGCCGCGGTGACGATGGTGACGACGCGGGTCGAGAAGGCCGACGCCGGCCGGTACGGCGTCGTACAGGTCGACGACGACGGCGCGATCACCGACTACGCGTACAAGCCCGACGAGCCCGCGTCCGACCTGGTGACGAACGAGGTGTTCGTCTTCTCCCCCGAGCGGGTCCTCGACCTGCTCGACGACCTCGCCGAGGAGGTCGACGAGGACGTGGGTTTGGAGGATCTCGGCAACCACGTGCTACCCCAGCTGGTCGACGCCGGGGAGGCGCGGGAGTTCCGCTTCGACGGCTACTGGCGCGACGTGGGCACGGTGCAGGCGTACTGGGAATCCCACATGGATCTGTTGCACGCCGAGCCGCCGATCGACCTGGACGAGCCGGGCTGGCGGATCCAGACTCAGGGCGGGCGGTCCGCGGCCGCAGCCGTGCACGGCAGCGCCGAGGTAGGCAACAGCCTGCTGTCTCCCGGCTGCCACATCGCCGGATCGGTCCTCGACTCGGTGATCTCACCTGACGTGCACGTCGAGAAAGGCGCCACCGTGCGCGATTCGGTGCTGCTGCACGGCGTCGTCGTACGCGCCGGCGCGGTCGTCGAGCGAAGCATCATCGACCACGGCGTGGAGATCGGCTCCGATGCCCGGGTGGGCGGGGACGGTGAGATCACGTTGGTCGGCGGCAAGGCACAGCTGGCGGCGGGCCAGACGGTCCCTCCGGGGGGTCGCTACCCCGAACCCGACGACTCGGCCGACTCAGACGGTGACGACTCGGACGACTCGGACGGCGACGACTCGGACGGCGACGACTCGGGCTGATCGTTCGCCGGCCGGTCCGACACCAGCGTTAGTGTCGGCGGACAGGTCGAGCGCGGCGAGGGGGGACGATGCAGGCGATCGAATTGGACTCCGTCAGCCGTACCTTCACCTTGGCCGGCGGCGCGACGTTCACCGCGTTGCAGGACGTCTCCTTCTCGGTCGGCATCGGCGAGGTGGTGGGCTACTCGGCGTGAACGGCGCGGGCAAGACGACGCTCACGAAAGTGTTGGCCACGCTCCTGCTGCCGACCACTGGAACGGCTCGGATCATGGGGTACGACGTCGTCGCCGACACCAGAGCCGTCCGGCTGACCACGAGCGTGATCCTGGGTGGCGACCGGGGGCTCTACAACAGGATCAGCGGCCGGGAGAATCTTGCCTTCTTCGGGATGCTGGCCGGTGTCTCCCGCCGCGACCTGCGCTCACGGGTGCCGGACATGCTGGAGCTGGTGAATCTTGCCGAGGCCGCCGACCGACGGGTGGAGACGTACTCCAAGGGGATGCGCCAGCGGCTGCACGTTGCCATCGGCTTGCTGTCGCGACCGAGGGTGTTGCTCCTGGACGAACCCACCGTTGGCCTGGACCCGCTGGAGGCGGATCGGCTGCGTGAGTCCATCGACGACCTTCGCGGCGAGGGCGTCAGCATCCTGCTGACCAGCCACCTGCTGCTGGACGTGGAGCGGCTGGCCGATCGTGTCGTCATGCTTGATCGGGGTCGCGTCACCGCCAAGATGCCGTTGGCGAAGTTCGCTGCGCTGGCCGGGTACGCCGCGGTCGTCACCCTCACCTACCGGGGAACGCTCGGCGACGTCGCGGGGTCGCTGCCGGCCGGGGCTGTGGTCGATCGGCACATCGAGGACGCCGCCTCGTCCACGCTGGTGCTGAAACTCAGGGAGTGGAGCGGGGATCTGTTCTCCGCGCTGGGCCGGTTGGTCGACGATGTCGACGTCGAGGACATCGATGTGCGTCCCGCTCGGCTCGAGGAGGCCTTTGCCACCCTGTCCGACGCAGCGCCGTGATCGGAACCGACGTCCTGCTGCCCAGAAGGCAACGGCTGTGGAACGGCATCGGGGTGCTGCTGGTCTGCGCGCGGTTTCAGATGGCGGAGATCCGGTCGTCCTGGATCATCATCGCGGTCACGGTCTTCCAACCCATCGTGTTCCTGCTCATCACCCTGCTGCCCTCGGCCGATCGCTCCGCCGCCGCCGGGACGCGAGTTGCCGTCGGTGTCGCACTGTCGGTGTCATGGGCCGCTACGGCGTGGGGGGCAGCCAGTGTGCTGCGCAGGGAACGGGCGATGGGCACTCTCGCCCGGGCGCTGGCCGGGCTTGTCGACGCACGGCTGATCGCGCTCGGGAAGGGCCTGGGCGCGGCGATGCTGTCCAATGTGTGGGCGCTCGCCACGCTCGCCGTGACACTGATCGCCTTGCAGCAGCCGGTGTCGTTCGCCCACCCAGGTGCCTTGCTGGTCGGGTACGTCGTACTCATCGCCTCCGGATCCGCGATCGGCCTGTTGATCGGGTCTGTCTTCGTAGTCACCAGGTACGGCGCGCAGGTATCGGCATTCCTGACGTTCCCGGTCATCCTTTTGGGCGGGATGCTCATCCCGTCCAACCTGTTCCCACCGCCACTGAGCTGGCTGTCTGCACTGATCAGCCTCCGTTGGTTGCAGGAGTTCCTCGTGACCAGCGCGGTGGGTTCACCGAACTACCTGGCGCTCGAGGTCGCCGTACTCCTCACCGTCGCCTACGCGGTGGGCGGGATCTGGCTGTTCGGACGGATCGCACAGAAAGCACGCCGCAATGGCAGCCTCGACCTCTACTGAGGCCACCCTGGCCGGCGTCAGGCGGGCGGAGCGGCTCTGGCGTTCGCGGCAGATCATCCGGTTCGGATTCCTGCAGTACCTCTCCGCCAACCCGCCGGCCATCGTGCTCGCGACGATCTGGCCGCGGCTGATCTTCCAGACGGTCTTCTGGGTCATGCTCGGTTACGTTGCGGCCGGCTCGGACGGCGCCACGTTCGCGTACGTCGGCGCAATCGCGACGGCACTGACGTATGGCGGCATCGCCGGCATGTCCGATGTACCGGTGGACGACAAGTTCGCCGGTACCTACACACGACTGCTGGTCGGGGCCACCCCGCCGACTCCGGTGTTCTTCGGCCGGGGAGTCGCGCAGCTCACCGCATCGGTAGTGGAGATGCTCGTCTGTCTGGTCGCGGCCGGCCTGGTGACGGGGCAGTGGCGCACGATGCTGGCACTGATTCCGTTACTGCCGATCTACGTCGTTATCGCATTGAGCATGTCGGCCGCCGGGTTGGCGTGCGCCTCGTTCTGTGTCGGCAAGCGCGCCGAGGTCGCCATCTACAACGGGCTGACGTACCTGGTGATCCTGTGCTGCGGTGCGCTGATCCCACCGGGAACACTGGCTGCGCTGGACGTGATCGGGGTTGTCCTTCCCGTGTCCCACGGGCTGGTCGCCGTGCGCAGCGCCCTCGACGGCGGGCCGTGGCTCGCCCAGGTGTTGCTCGAAGTGCTGGTCGGGCTGGGGTGGCTCGCGCTTGCCTACGTTCTCTTCCAGGTCCAGGCTGCCCGGTCGCGACGTACCGGTTCCGACAGCTTCAGCTAGGCGATGCGGGTCGCTCAGTCGTCGTCGTCGTGGTCGTCGTCGTCATCGTCATCGCCGCCGGAGCCCGGCACAGGGACGGGGAGAGGTGGGGGCGGCGCTGCCGCCGTCGTCGACGGTGCGGTCTGGGCGCTCGGATCAACACCAGCCGCTGGATCGGAACCAGCCGTCGAGCCGGCCGCGGCCTGCTCGGACTCAGCCGGCAGCACCGAGCGCACGGGGCTGCTCGGTGTGGCGTCGCTCGCCCCGCCTCCGGACATGGCAACGGCGATCGGCAGGCCGGCGATCACGGCGGCCGCACCGAGTACGAGGATGTTCTTCATACGAGTAGTTCTGCCCCATGTCGGGTTCAGGTCGCCAGTGGACATTGGGACTAGAACGTTGGGGCTAGCACCTATGGGCTAGCACCTAGGTGTTAGGACCAATGACCACTTGAGGCCTGTACCGGCGGCTGACCACTCTGGTCCGAGTGACAGCGGCCGTGCAGCAACCCGAGACCCTCGAACGTCCCGTGACCCGATCGCTCACAGAGCGTGCCCCGCACCCGTTGGCGCCGCCGAGTCGCGCGCATCCCGGCGCCGTACTGGCCGGCATCTATGTGGGTGCGGCCATGGTGCTCTCCCTCTGGTGGGCCAACGCGGATACCCAATCCACTCTGGGGGACTGGCTGACCGAGGTCGGCCGGATCACCGGACTGCTGGCCGGGTACGCCGTCGTCGTACTGCTGGCCCTGATGGCCCGGGTCCCGGCGCTCGAACGCGGGATCGGGTCGGACCGGCTGGCGCGGTGGCACGGGCTCGGTGGCCGGTACACGGTCACGCTGATCGTGGCCCACGGCCTGTTCATCACCTGGGGCTACGCCGTCACGTCGCAGACCGGCGTCGTGGAGCAGGGCAAGACACTGGTCCTGACCTACCCCAACGTCATGATGGCCACGGTCGCCGGAGCGCTGTTCGTGATGATCGGCGCCGTGTCCGCGCGGGCAGCCCGCAGGCGGATGCGATACGAGACCTGGCACTTCCTGCACTTCTACACATACCTGGCGATCGCCCTCGCGTTCAGTCACCAGTTCTCCACCGGCAAGGAGTTCGTCGACAACCCGACGGCGCGGATCGCATGGTCGGCCATGTACGTCGTCGTCGCCATACTGCTGATCTGGTTCCGGTTCCTCATGCCGATCCGGATGGCTTTCCGGCATCAGCTGCGGGTCACCGATGTCTGCCGCGAGTCCGACGACATCGTGTCCGTGTACATGACTGGAGTCGCGCTCAATCGGCTGTACGCCGAGCCGGGACAGTTCTTCCGGTGGCGCCTCATGAGCAAGGGGCTGTGGTACTCCGCTAACCCCTACTCGCTGTCCGCCCCGATCCATCCGGACCTCATCCGGATAACGGTCCGCCTCAGCGGCGACCACTCCCGCGCATTGGCGGCCGTCAAGCCGGGGACCTGGGTGTTCCCTGAGGGGCCGTACGGCGCCTTCACGTCCGGGCGGCAGACACAGCGCAAGGTGCTCCTGCTCGGCGGCGGGGTCGGCGTCACGCCGTTGCGGACGCTTTTCGAGACGCTGCCGGTCGGTCCGGGTGACCTGACCATGGTCTACCGGGCGAGCCGGGAGGCCGACATCATCTTCCGCGACGAGTTCGAGGTGCTAGCCGCGCAATCCGGGCACCACGTCCACTTCCTGATCGGAACGCGGGACGAGCTCGGATCCGACCCCTTGTCCGCGCCGAGCCTGCGCAAGCTGGTACCAGACCTGGCTGCCCACGACGTCTACGTGTGCGGTCCGGACGGCATGGTCGCCGCGGCATTGAGTGCGCTGCGCGAGGCCGGCGTACCGGAGCGGCGCATCCATCTCGAATCATTCGCGTTTTAAGGGTTTGTCATGAAACGGGTCATCCTCACAATCCTGATCACGATCGCTGGTCTGGTGCTGCTGCTGCAGTACAAGACTCCGGCGCCGCCGGCCCTGGCCCTGCCGCCGCCCGTCGCGTCAACGACGGCAGGCGCAGGTACGACGCCGCCCGCCGCGGCGCCGCCCGCGACCACGTCCGGGCCCGCGCCCGCGCAGCCCCGCACCCTGATCGGCGACACGATCGACACCGAGCAGGGGCCGGTTCAGGTGCAGGTGACGATGACCGGCGCCGCGATCACGGATGTCACGATGCTGCAGTATCCCAACGGTGGCGGCCGGGATCAGGAGATCAACTCGGTCGCGCTGCCGCAGCTGGTCGCGCAGGCGCTGGCGGTGCAGAGCGCGGCCGTCGACATGGTCTCCGGTGCGACGTACACGTCGGAGGGGTTCATCCAGTCGCTGCAGAGCGCCCTCGATCAGGCATGACGCCAGGCGTGACGCGAGGCATGACCACCAAGCACGTCGAGCACGTCATGGGCACGGTGTTCTCCATCCACGTCGTCGACGACGGTGACTGGACCGCGGCCATCGACCAGGTCGTCGCGGATCTGCACTGGGTGGACGAGACCTTCTCGACGTACCGGCCGCTGAGCCAGATCAGCCGCCTGGGACGGCGCGAGACGAAACTGCGCGACTGCGATCCGGCCGTCGGGGAGGTCCTCGGGCTCTGCGCCGACGTGCAGGCGGGGTCCAACGGATACTTCACCGCCACCATCGGCGGCGCCCTGGATCCCTCCGGTGTCGTCAAGGGCTGGGCGATCCAGCGGGCGAGCGACACGCTGACCGCAGCGGGTGCGACTGCGCACGCGGTCAACGGCGGGGGGGACATGCAAGTGGTGGGGGGGCGCTTCGCGGGTCAACCGTGGCGGGTCGGGATCGCGCATCCACTGCAACCGGGCGCGCTGGCCACGGTCGTCACCGGCCGGGACCTTGCGGTCGCCACCTCCGGGCGCTCCGAGCGGGGCTGCCACATCATCGATCCGTGGACCGGGCGCCCGCCGGTCGGTCTGGCGAGCATCACCGTCACCGGCCCGGCGATCACGCTCGTGGACGGCTACGCCACGTCGGCGTACGCGATGGGTGCTGCGGCTCGCGACTGGATCGAGGGGATGGACGGATACGAGGCGTTCGCCGTCACCGACGACGGCGGTTGCTGGTCGACCACCGGTTTCGTGGGCGAGTCGGGGGCACCGGCTGATCACCTTCACCCCGGACGGCGCCGCGGCTGCCGGTAGTTGGCAATTCCCGGACGCTGGCTCGGCGGCGATGCTACGGTCGGCTCGGCGCCTAGGGGGCGGCGTTCGGCATCGGGTCAGGTATTGCTCCTCACGTCGTGCTGAGGCCGGGACAAGCCCGTACCGAAGAGCAGGAGCAGCTCGAATGACCTCTCGCGGCGGCAGTTGTCAGCGTCTCCTTCGAGCTTTCCTGGCCATTTTGCTCCTTTCCGGCGCCGTGGTGTTCACGGCGACAGGATCCAGCGCTGCGCCCGAGCCCACGGCCGACTCGTTGAGCGGAACCCAGCCGAACATCGTTGTGATCGTCACCGACGACCAGACGGTGGACTCCCTTCCGTACATGCCCTACATGCGCCAGCAACTCCAGGCCGGCAACTACATCAATTTCACCCAGGCCGAGGTGAACAATTCGATCTGTTGCCCGAGTCGAGCCACGATCCTCACTGGGCAAGTGGACACCAGAACCGGCGTCATGAACAACGCGCAGGCATCCAATTTTAACACTGAGGAGACGGTTGGTCCCGCCTTGCAGGCAGCGGGCTATCGAACCGGCATCTTCGGGAAGTTGCTCAACGGGTACGGTGCGGAACCGGTGATCTGGCCCGGTTGGGACGACTTTCAACCCATCGTGTCCCGCAACATCTACGCGCAGTACAACTATGAATTGCTCAACAACGGTGTCAGCGAACACTACGGAAGTAACCCGGCGGATTACGCCGTCGACGTTCTGACGAACAAGTCACTCGACTTCATCGACGACACACCGGGCGATCAGCCGCTGTTCCTGTACGTCGCTCCGACCGCCACCCACACGCCATATGTCGCTGCTCCGCGCCACGACGGTACGTACGACGAGACGCGGGTCACGTTGCCGCCGAACTTCGCCGAGGCCGACGTGTCCGACAAGCCGAGGTGGGTGCAGGATCTCCCGCTGCCGGGCAGAGGTGGAGCTGTCAATGTGCGGCGCGAGCAGTACGAGGCGGCCCTCGGCGTCGACGACATGGTCCGCTCGATCGATGCCAGGATGACGGCCACCGGGCGCATGGAGGACACGGTCTTCGTGTTCATCAGCGACAACGGCCTGTCGCTGGGATCGAACCGCTGGACGTCGAAGACGTGCGAGCTCCGGGGCTGCACCTCCATACCGCTCGTCATCAGGTATCCCGGCCAGGAGGGACGCGCCGATACCCGGCTGGTCAGCAATGTCGACATCGCACCGACCCTGGTCGATCTGGCCGGCGCCACATTGCCCGTCAGACCCGATGGCATCAGCCTCGTGTCTGCTTTGGAAGATCCCACCGGAAAGGTGCGAACGCATTCGGGTCTTCTGCAGCATTGGCCGGGTGGCGACCAGAACGGGAAATACGCGACAGCCGCGTACCCGATACCGGGCTTCTCCGGGATTCGCACCAAACGCTGGCGTTATGTCGAGCTCACCAACCTGTCGGCGCCTGGTGACACCGAATACGAACTGTACGACCAGGTGAACGATCCCGGTGAAATGGAAAATCTGGCAGCCGATCCGGACTTCGCCAACACCCGAGCGGATCTCCGGGCCCAAATGTACGATCTCATTCGGGCCACCGGTGAAACGCCGGGAACGCCACAGGGCTCCTGGCAGCCGGTAGGCACGTATGACCAGCCCAACTTCCTCTTGCGAAATTCCAACACGGCCGGGCCGGCCGACATCAATTTCGTCTACGGACAAGACGGCGATGTCGCGCTGAGTTGCGACTGGGACGGCGACGGTATCGACACGCCCGCGGTGTTCAGGGACGGGGTGTTCTACCTGCGCAACAGCAACTCACCGGGACCGGCCGACCGCATGGTCACCTTCGGGCTGCCGACCGACGTGCCGATCTGTGGTGACTGGAACAGCAACAGGGTGGACACGATCGGCGTGTTCAGGGACGGGGTCTTCTACCTGCGCAACATCAACATCACCGGTCCCAGTGATGTGCGGGCGACGTACGGCCAGCGTGGCGACGTGCCGGTTGCCGGCGACTGGAATGGCGATGGGTCCGACACCATCGGCGTACTCCGGTCCCAGACCTGGTACCTGAGCAACAGCAACCAGTTGCCCACGACCGCGCACCGGTTCGACTACGGTGCCGTCGGCGATCAGCCGTTGACCGGCGACTGGAACGGCAACCGCAAGGACACCGTGGCGGTCCGCAGGGGCGCCATGCAGTACCTGACGAACTCGCTGAGCGGGGGCCCCTCCGACCTGTCCTTCAGCTACGGCTCCACGGGTGATCGCGGACTCGCGGGCAACTGGGATGGGGTCGGGGGCGACACGGTCGGGGTCGTGCGGGGCTGACAGCCGGTCGGCGTGAGGTCGGGCGTGGCCGCACCCGCGGCGCGCACACGACCGTGGTGAGTGGGCAGGGGCGGGGTCGAACCGCCGACCTTCCGCTTTTCAGGCGGACGCTCGTACCGACTGAGCTACCTGCCCCGGTGGGGAGTGGCGACCCTGACGGGACTCGAACCCGCGACCTTCGCCGTGACAGGGCGACGCGCTAACCAACTGCGCTACAGGGCCATGCTGTTGCGACCGGCTGGTGCCGTTCGCCGTGCTGTGTGCTGATCGTACGTGCCCCCAACGGGATTCGAACCCGTGCTACCGCCTTGAAAGGGCGGGGTCCTGGGCCGCTAGACGATGGGGACCCAGCGCCTGCCAGGTGAAACCCTGTGGGCGGGCACGAGCATACGGGACCGCCGGACGGCAGCCAAAGCGGCTACTCCTCCGCCTCGGGGTCAGCGACCACGGTCCGGACGATCGTCACCTCGGTCAGGCCGAGTCCGCCGAGTGTCACGTCGTCGTAGGCCTGCAGCTGGCCGCTGATCCGGTCCATGTACAGCACCGTGCAGGTCAGCGGGGTCGGCTCCTCGCCCTGCAGCCCGCGAAGGCCCGCGCCGCCGGTGGAGCCCTGCACGAGCAGCAGCGTGCCGCCGTCGAGTTCCTCGGTGACACGCTCGTGCAGGTGTCCAGCCAGGACGAGCGGAACTTCGCCGTCCAGCGGGGTGGCTGACACCGGATCGTGGACGAGGGCGATGTCAGGACGGATTGGCTGGTCCTCGATGAACGCCAGCAGGTCTTCGCCGGCGTCGACCACCTCGTCGCCGGCCTCGTCGTCTCTGGTGCTCTGGTCGGGGGTGAAGCGCGGATCGCCGATCCCGACGATGTCCAGCCCCAACAGCGTCGTACCGCTCCCGTCGAGGACGATCGCGTTGGGCTGCGTGGCCACCGTCGCCTCGGTCCGCGCCGAGTCGTGGTTGCCCCGGACGTAGAGGTAAGGCACGTCGAGATCGCCGATGCCGTCGACGTACTGGGTCTCCGGCTCGCTCCCGAAGTCGGTGATGTCGCCGGTGTCGATCACCGCGTCGACCCCGAACTGGTCGGCGATCGACGCGATCAGGTCGAACGCGGTCGGGTTCAGGTGCAGGTCCGAGACGTGCAGCAGCCGGACCGTGTCCGCTCCCTCCACGAACGCGGGCAGGGTCTGGACGGCGGCGTACAGGTTGCTGACATTCGTGACCAGCTTCTCCAACGACCTGCGGTAGTCGTCGAACTTGGTGGCGAGGTCGGTCGCGCTGCCGATGAGCGTGTTGGCGTTCACGAGCAGGCCGCTGTACGTCGGGCTCGTCAACGCCTCCGGTCGCCAGGTGACGCGCGCGATTCCGGCGGTGGTCAACAGGATCGTCACGGACAGTCCGGCGGCGATGAAGGGTTCGCGGGGATGCCGGAACACCAGCAGGCCGAGTACGGCCGCCCCGGCGATGGCGGCGAGGCCACTCCTGATCAGCAGTGTGATGATCGCCGATTGCAGGTCCGCGGCCACCTCCTCGCCGATGCCGTCCAGAGCGGTGGGGTCACGGACGATGGCCTCGATGCGTTCTTGGTCGACGCGCTGCAGGGTGACTCCGACGCGGACCGGTCCGTCGAAAGCGTCGACGGACAGCGCGCCCAGCGGCGGGATGCTCACCTCGGCGCCGCCGCCGCCGAGGGTCAGGCTGACGGTGGTGACGAAGGGGCCGATCGGTGCGGTGATCCGCCCGGCCAGCAGGACGCCGAGCGCGGCACCGACAAGGGCGAAACCCAGCCGGCCGGCCCAGCGCAGCACCCGCCGGGACGTCGCCGGCTCGCCCGAGCCCTGCCCGCTCTCGGTCGGCACTGATGGACGGGTGCTCACGGCGTAAACCGTAGTTGGTTGTGCAGTTATGTCGGCTGACGCCGGCTCCCGTCGATCGGGTCAGCTGGGTGCAGTCGAGCCGTATGGCGGGGCGAAGACGACCACCATGGACAGGTCTTGCTCGATGTCGAGGAATCGGTGCTCCTCACCGGCGCCGACGAAGAGCACGCTGCCGGGGCCGACCGCGACGGGATCACCCGATCCGCCCCTGAACATGGCTCTACCCGCGGTCACCATGTAGACCTCGTCTTCGAAGTGCGGAAGCTGATCGTCCTTTCCGCCGGCCGGGATCGAATAGGTACCGACGCTCAACGCCGGCACGCACAGGTGCTCGTCGTAGCGGTTGGGCAGCCCGACGGGGCAGTTGAACCGACCGGCCTCGATCGCCTGCATAGTCGTCCTCTCAACGGCGCCTGCCGACCGAGACGATGCTCGAGGCCGGCATGGGAGGGATTTGACCAACGGTAGTCTTGCCCGCCTGGGCCTCTAGCTCAACAGGCAGAGCAGCGGACTTTTAATCCGCGGGTTGTGGGTTCGAGTCCCACGGGGCCCACTGCATTACTGCAGGTCAGTGGCCACCTTGCGCCCCCCAGGGCGCAGGGAGGCCACCTTCGGTCCGCCCTCAGTCCGCAACACCTTCCGCTCAGCCCCCGTACGGACCAGCACCCGACGGCAGCCTGTTCTCAACACGCAACACCTCATGCGCGGACTTCAAGGTGAACCGTCCCGGGTTTCATGCCGTC
>JACCXW010000404.1 GCA_013696785.1 Geodermatophilaceae bacterium
CGCCGAGATTGACCAGGACGAAGGCGAACAGCGTGCCGATGTTGACCAGTTGCACAATCTGCGTCAGCGGGACGAACGCGGCGAGCACCGCGATCAGCAAGCCGAAGCCGAGCGTCAGCCGGGCCGGGGTCCCGTAACGGGGATGCACGGTGGCGAAGCTGCGCGGGAACAGCCCGTCGCGGCACATCGCGAAGAAGATCCGGGTCTGTCCATAGAGGATGACGAGCAGCACGCTGGTGATGGCGACGAGGGCGCCGAAGGCGAGCACCGCCGCAGCCCAGTCGAGGTTGGCGCCATCCTGGAGCGCGTCGGCGAGGGGGGCTTCACTTTCGCCCAGGTCACTGGCGGGCACCAGACCGATGGCGCCCATCGCCACCAGGATGTAGAAGACCGTCGAGATGACCAGCGAGCCGATGATCGCGATCGGCAGGTCCCGGGCCGGCTTCTCCGACTCCTCGCTTGCCGTCGACACCGCGTCGAAGCCGATGTACGCGAAGAAGATGATCCCCGCCGCCGCCACGATCTCACCGCCACCGTTCGGGGTGAACGGCGTGAGGTTGTCCGGATCGAAGGAGACCGCGGCGGCGATGATGAAGAAGGTCAGCACGACGAGCTTGACGCCCACCATGATGAGATTCGCCCGTGCGCTTTCCCGGGTGCCGCGGATCAGCAGCACCATGACGGCGAGGACGATGAGCACGGCCGGCAGGTTGAACACCCCACCGTCCTCCGGCGGTGCGGAGATGGCGGCCGGGAGTTCGTAACCGAACGCCGCTTCCAGGAACACGTTGAGGTTGCCGCCCCAACCGACAGCCACCGCAGCCACTGAAACGCCGTACTCCAGGATCAGGTCCCAACCGATGATGAACGCGACGAGTTCGCCCAGGGTGGCGTAGCTGTAGGTGTAGGCGCTGCCGGAGACGCGGACACTGGATGCCAGTTCGGCGTAGGACAGTGCCGAGAACAAGCACGTGACGGCGGCGAGGACGAAGGACAGCACCACCGCCGGACCGGCAATGGAGGCTCCTTCGCCGATGACGACGAAGATGCCGGTGCCGATGATGGCCCCGACGCCGAGCGCGGTCAGCCCGAGGGCGCTGACCGAACGTTTGAGCTGGGGACCCTGCTCGGTGTCGTCGACGAGGTCGGTGGCATCACGGGTGGCAAAGATGCCGCTGTCACGCAGGCTCATGTGTGGTCCCTAGGGTCGGAGCCACGAAGGTTTCCACCAAATGAGCCAATTGTGAAGATGACACTCCGCGCTGCCGCCTTCGGCCGGCCGGGCCCCAGCTTCGGCCTCAGGGTGCCTCCGGCTCCGGACCGGCCTCGACCAGGGTCTTGATGTTGGCCAGCGTGCTGGCGAGGCCGGCGTCGAGTTCCCCGGAGTCGACACGTTCGGTGTGCAGGGACACCCTGACGGTGGATTTCGGTCCGTCGCCGGAGACGTCCAGCGAGCCGCGGTAGTCGCTGTCGCCTTCGGAGCCCCACTCCAGGTGCTGGGCGTCGCGGTCGACCCGGAACCACGCCTCACCCTCTCGCTTGGTGCCGTGCACGTCGGCCACCACGTGGACCGCTTCGCCGGCGGCGGGTTCGGCGCTGGTCATGGAATCGAAGTACTTCGGCAGGTTGCGCACGTCGGCCAGGTAATCGAAGAGTTGTTGCGCCGGAGCGTCGATGTCCTGCGCTTGCTGATAGTCACCCATGCCTTCTGCGTCTCCACCGGCTGGGCGCTCTAAACGTCGCTTCTCCGTCCCGGCGCCGGTCGGGAGGAATACTGACCCCTGTGGGCCGCCCGGAGGGTCGAGGGATATGACACCGGCGACCGGGCGGGCCGGCGACGGCGTACCGCCGGCTCCTTCGGTCGTGCGCCGGTGGCGCCGGCGCCTGGCCGATGAGTATCTGGAAGCGACCGTGTACCGGGAACTCGCGGCCCGCCGTACCGGCGAGGAGCGGTCGATCCTGCTTGCCCTCGCCGACGCGGAGTCGCGACACGCCGCGCATTGGGAGGCGCTGCTCGGGGATCGTCTGGGCAGGTCGGGTAGGGCCAGCGCGCGCGGCCGGCTGCTCGCGTTCCTGGCGCGGCGCTTCGGCTCGGTCTTCGTGCTCGCGTTGGCGCAGCG
>JACCXW010000403.1 GCA_013696785.1 Geodermatophilaceae bacterium
CCGGAACCCGAACTGGATCCGCACGGATTCCGGTCGAGCACGTACGGGTTGTTGGTCTGCCCGCCGACTGCGCTCCAACCGCTGGAGGACAGGGTCGAGCGGAAGTTCGCCCACTCCGACAGGTTCGCCTTGCCGATGATCACCGCGCCGGCGGCGCGCAGCCGCTGCACGAGGTCCGCGTCGTCCGGCCGGGCAGCGACCAGCGCCTCCGAGCCGGCCGTCGCACCTTGATCCGCGGTGTCGATGTTGTCCTTCAGCAGGATCGGGATGCCCTCGAGCAGGCTGCGCGGCCCCGATGTCCGGCGTACCCGGTCACTGGCGGCGGCCTGGGCGAGGGCGTTGCCGTTCAGTGCCAGCACGGCGTTGACCAGCGGGTCGATTCGGTTGATCCGGTCGAGGTAGAAACCGGTCAGTTCCGCCGAACTCAGCCGGCCACGGTTCATCGCAAATTGCAACTGCGGGATCGTCACCCGCTCCATGTCCAGCCCGGCCAGCGTCCCGGACGCCAAACTGGGCGACGGTGCCGCAACAGCCGGGACGGTGGATGCGACGGATGACGCCGCGACAAGCGTCACGGCCAGGACTAGGCGTCGGACAGTCGATTTCATGGCAACCCTTCAGGACAGAAAGCAAGCGTCGATCCTGTGAGCGAACCGCCTACGCCGCGTCCGCGCAACCGCAGGGAGTTACCGGCCCTGGGTACGACGGGCAACGGTGATCACAGCACGGGCAGGTAGCGGGCCAGCTCGAACGGCGTGACCTGCGAGCGGTACTCCGCCCACTCGGTGCGCTTGTTGCGCAGGAAGAAATCGAACACGTGCTCGCCGAGGGTTTCGGCGACGAGCTCGGAGTCCTCCATGACGCGCACCGCCTCGGACAGGTTGTGCGGCAGGTCGGCGTACCCCAGCGCCCGACGCTCGTTCTCGCTCATCGCCGACACGTCGTCCTCGGTGCCGGGCGCCAGGTCGTACTCCTCCTCGATGCCCTTGAGACCGGCCGCGAGCACCACCGCGAAGGCCAGGTACGGATTGCACGCGGAGTCCAACGACCGCAGTTCCACCCTGGTCGAACTCGCCTTTCCCGGGCTGTACATGGGGACCCGGATGAGGGCCGACCGGTTGGCCTGCCCCCAGGCGACGTACGCCGGCGCCTCCATGACCGTGTTCTGCGCCTGCAGGCCGAACAGCCGCTTGTAGGAGTTCACCCACTGATTCGTCACCGCTGTGATCTCGCGGGCATGCCGCAGCAGACCGGCGATGAACGAGCGTCCGGTCTTGGACAGGTTCAACTCGTCGGAAGGGTCATGGAAGGCGTTGCGGTCACCTTCGAACAGCGACAGGTGGGTGTGCATGCCGGACCCTGGCTGGTCGGTGAGCGGCTTGGGCATGAACGAGGCAAAGACGCCCTGGGTAAGCGCGACCTCCTTGACGATGTGCCGGAACGTCATGATGTTGTCGGCCATGGTCAGTGCGTCGGCGTACCGCAGGTCGATCTCCTGCTGTCCCGGGGCGACCTCGTGATGGCTGAACTCCACCGAGATCCCCATCGCCTCGAGCGCGAACACCGCCTCGCGCCGGAAATCGTGGGCGACGTCGTGAGTGGCCTGGTCGAAGTAGCCGCCGGAGTCGGCCGGCTCGGGTGCCCGCCCGTCGCCGGGCAGATCCTTGAGCAGGAAGAACTCGATCTCCGGATGGGTGTAGAACGTGAAACCCATCTCCGCGGCCCGGGACATCGTGCGTCGCAGCACCTGCCGCGGATCGGCCCACGACGGCGCCCCGTCGGGCATCTCGATGTCGCAGAACATCCGTGCCGCCGGCGGTCCCTGACCGGTGGCGTACGGCATCACCTGGAACGTGGCCGGGTCCGGCTTGGCGACCATGTCGCTCTCGGACACGCGGGCGAATCCCTCGATCGCAGACCCGTCGAAGCCGATGCCCTCCGCGAAGGCACCCTCGATCTCCGCCGGTGCCACCGCCACCGACTTGAGGAATCCCAGTACGTCGGTGAACCAGAGCCGCACGAAGCGGATCTCGCGCTCCTCCAGCGTGCGAAGCACGAACTCCTGCTGACGATCCACCCGTGGGCTCCTTCGGTCGTGAGGTGAGGGCCAGTCTGGCCCGGCCGTGTTAAGCCTGGGTTACGTCCTAACTTGACTTAGCCGACCCGACTGCTCTACAAATAAGGCACGGACCGCCGCGCACCCTCCGCCGGGGATACGCGGCGGTCCGTTCCGCTCTGCCCTATGGCCAATGTCGGCGAGAAGGTGGGGGTGGGAGACTGGGGCCATGCCCCAGTTGCGCGTGGCGTTGGCTCAAATCGACCTCTGCGTCGGAGACTTGACGGGCAACGCCGAGGCCGTGTTGCGGCACACCGCCGAGGCCGCCGGCGCCGGAGTCCACCTGGTCGCGTTCCCCGAGATGGCCCTGACCGGATACCCGCCGGAGGACCTGGTCTTCCGGGAGTCCTTCGCGGAGGCGAGCGAGCAGGAGCTGGGCGCGCTCGCCAGCACCCTGCTGGAGCAGGGACTCGGGCAGATCGCCGTGGTGGTCGGCTATCTCACGCACGACGAGGGTCCCCGCAATGCTGCCGCGCTGATCCACGAAGGGCGGATCGTCGCGACGTACTACAAGCACCACCTGCCGAACTTCGGCGTCTTCGACGAGGCGCGCTACTTCATCCCGGGGACGCGCTTTCCAGTCGTCACCCTGCACGGCGTCCACATCGGGCTGACCATCTGCGAGGACCTCTGGCAAGACGGCGGCCCGTTCACCGTCGCGGCGCAGGCGGGCTGCGACCTGGTGCTCTGCATCAACGGGTCGCCGTACGAGCGGTCCAAGGACGACATCCGGCTCGCACTGGCGCAGCGCCGCGCCCGTGACGCCGGCGCGGTTCTCGCCTACGTCAACACCGTCGGCGCCCAGGACGAACTGGTGTACGACGGCGACTCCCTCGTGGTGGACCCGGACGGACTGCTGCTCGCCCGGGCGCCGCAGTTCGCCGAGCAGCTGCTTGTCGTGGATCTCGAACTGGCCGGCGATCGGCCCACCGGCCGGGCCACCGAGATGGTCGTCGAGTCACACTCGATCAGCACCGACGCTGTCCCCGCGTACGACCCGATGCCTCTGTCCGTCACCGAGCGGATGCCCGACGAGGAGGAGGTCTGGAACGCCCTGGTCATCGGCGTGCGGGACTACGTCGTCAAGAACGGTTTCAGCACGGTCACGTTCGGGCTCTCCGGCGGGATCGACTCCGCGCTGGTCGCCGTCATTGCCGCGGACGCGATCGGCCCCGACAACGTCCACTGCGTGTCGATGCCGAGCAGCTACTCCTCCGAGCACTCCCGCTCCGACGCCGCTGAACTGGCCGAGCGACTCGGTTGCCGATTCGAGACGATCCCGATCGCGCCGATGGTCGAGGCCTACCTCGACACCGTGACGCTGACCGGCCTGGCCGAGGAGAACCTGCAGGCTCGGGTCCGCGGCACGCTGCTCATGGGGCTGTCCAACCAGGACGGCCATCTCGTACTGGCCACCGGAAACAAGACCGAGCTCGCCGTCGGCTACTCCACGCTGTACGGCGACTCCGTCGGCGGCTTCGCCCCGATCAAGGACGTCCCGAAGACACTCGTCTGGGAGCTGGCCCGCTGGCGCAACGCACACGCTGAGAAACTCGGCGAGACGCCACCAATACCGGTGAACTCCATCACCAAACCGCCGTCGGCGGAACTGCGGCCCGGGCAGCAGGACAGCGACTCGCTGCCGCCGTACGCCGAGCTGGACGCGATCCTGGCCGACTACGTCGACCGTGACCTCGGATGGGACGACCTCGTCGCGGTGGGACACGATCCAGGCACGATCGAGCGGGTCGTGCAGATGGTGGACCGGGCGGAGTACAAGCGCCGGCAGTTCCCGCCCGGCCCGAAGATCTCCCTCAAAGCGTTCGGACGTGACCGACGTCTCCCGATTACCTCCCGCTGGCGGGAGGCCGCACCGCCCGGAACGTGACACGATTTTTCCTGCCCGGGGACGCCGAACAGCGCTTCGAGGAAAGGAAATCACCATGTCCGACACCCCTTTGTACGGTGGAGTCATCGGTCGGCGCGTCACGGTACGGGACCTGGCCGCGGCCAAGGAGCGGCGCGAGATCTGGCCCATGCTCACCGCCTACGACTACCCCACCGCGCGGATCTTCGACGCCGCCGGTATCCCCGTC
>JACCXW010000408.1 GCA_013696785.1 Geodermatophilaceae bacterium
GGGCCGATCAGATTCTGCAGATAGACGTCGGCGGCGGCGATGAAGCGGGTGAACGGATCGGCCGATGAGCCGGTTTGGAACTCGGTCGTGCCGGTCGACCCCTCTCCGAGCTCGGTGCGCAACGTCACCGACTGCACGTTGAGCGGCGAGAGCAGCAGATCTTGCGGATATGCCCGCAGCTGGTCGCTGATCGTCTCGGCCGGAACCGGCGGTTCCAGCAGCCGGACGCCGTCGCCTACCGCCGTGATCTCGCGCCAGCCGACCCGTCCCTCGCCGTTTCCGTCGGTCAGGGTGAAGGTGGACGGGCCGCTCAGGTCCGCCGGAGCACTGAGCCGGCACGTCAACCGCAGGATCGGAAGGTCGGCCGCGCCCGGCAGAGTCTCCAGCGTCGGGTCGCTGACCCCCCATTCGATCGCCGTGCCGCCGGCTGAGGCGACGATGCCAGCCGCGACCGCCGGGCATTGTTCCTCGGCGGAGGAGGCCAGCTCCGACTCGGACAGGTCGCCGGAACCATCGGTGTCGATGGCCGGGAACTGCTGTGCAGTAGGGATCTCGGCCGTGTCCACGATGGCTAGCACGTCCACGCGATCAGCAAACAGTTCGATGCCGTTGTAGTGATTGATCGTGAAGTTGCCGAGCGGATGGGCCAGTGCCGGGGCCGCAGTCACGGCGAGAACGACCCCGACAGCACTTGCAACGACCCCGATCCGCGAAGCGGTCCTCACAGCGGCCCGCCGACGGCGGCGAGCGCCTCCTTCGCCCGCGGCGCGTGCAAGGGTGAGAAGTACGGGTTGATGTCAAGCGCGGAATCCAGCGTCTGACGTGCCTGCTCCGCCCTGCCCAGGGCCTGCTCGATGATCCCCCGGTGATAGATGAACAGCGCGTTCCTGCCGCCGATCGCCGTCGCCCGCTGAGCGAAGGAAAGGGCCTCCGCATCGCGCCCGGCGCTGTGCAGCGCCCAGGCCAAGGCGTCGGCGGCATCGACGTTCTCCCGCAACGCCCATTCAGCCTGCCCCGCCTCGACGGCCGCGGCCGGATCGCCGAAATCGGCTTCGACGTATGCGAGGGTGAGACTGTCCCGTACGCCGTTGGCGGCGAACAGCCGCTGGACGGTCCTGAAGACGCCGAACTGCTCGTCGGCCTCCTCGGTGCGGCCCAGGGATACCAGGTACTCGCCGAACTCGGAGAAGAACTCCGGGCGCGGGCGGGCGGTCACGACCTCCTGGTAGGCGGCCACTGCCGCCTCTTCCTCGCCGCGCGCCGCGGCTACTCGAGCCTGGCCGATGAGCAGCAGCGCGTCGCCCGGCGACTGCTGCAAACCGAGCTCGTACTGCTCGGAAGCGCTGTCGAGATCGCCTTGGGAGAAACTCAGGTAACCCAGGTACGTCCGGCAGAAGGCGACGTCGGCGGGCGAGTACGCCTCGGCTAGAGCCTGCTCCAACGCGCTGCGGGCACCGTCGATGTTGCCGTGCAATTCCAGGTCGTAGGAGGCGCGCGTGAACGCGGGAATGCCCGGCCGGAGGTCGAGCATCTGCTGCACCGCCTCGGTCGCACCGCCGTAGTCGCCCAGCTGGGTCAGCGCGTCCGCGAGGACACCGTACGTCGTGGCACCCGCCGGGTTGACCTCCAACGATCGACGCGCCCAGTCCGCCGCGGTGGGGAACTCGTGGCGGGCATTGGCGAGCAATCCCATCCCCGTCAGCGCGACATCGTTGGATGTGTCGTTGAGATCCAACGAGGTCTGCAGCGCACCCTCCGCCTTGGGATAGTAGGACGAATCGACGGTGATGCGAGCCTGCTCCACGTACGCCGATCCCAACTCCGCCCACGTCCGGTAGTCCCGCGGATTGACCTCCAGGCGCTGCTGAGCACGCGCGATCAGCCGAGACAATTCGTCCTGCGCGACGGCAACCGGAGATCGACTGTCCTCAGCGCTCGTGGCCTGTCCGCCGCCGACAAGGTTGCTCAGCGCGACCACCAGGACGACGAGCACGGCGACCGCCCCGCCGACGACGACGGATTTCCGGAGGGGCGTCACGTCACCGAGACGACCGACGCCGATCCCCACACGACCACGCCCCCATTTCGTTTCGTCCGGCGCGACCGGCCGCACCACGAGCCAGCTGAGAATGCCGATGCGACTCAGCCTCACGATACCCGGCGCGGTGGGACGTGGGGCGGATTCGCCAGTTGCGGGGTCCGCTCAGATTACGGTCGGCGGCACACCGTTGTCGCTGACCATCGCGCGGCCGGCGGCGTCCCACGCCTGCATGCCGCCGTC
>JACCXW010000048.1 GCA_013696785.1 Geodermatophilaceae bacterium
GCGGGCCGGGCAGCCGGCCGACATCGCTCACGCGGTGCTCTACCTGGCCGGCGAGGAGTCCGCGTTCATGACCGGCCAGACGATCGTCGTCGACGGCGGGCGGCTCATCTCATGACCGGCATGACGATGCCCGCTCCCGAGCTGCTGGCCATCCCCATGGCCACCAGCAGCAGACTCGATATCTACTCTGGGGTCGCGAGGCTGGCGGGGAAGCTCTGGGCTGCCAGGCAGCGCTGTCCTGGCGGCTCCGGTACGGCTGTGGTGGTGATCCACCCCAGCTCGAACTTCATGGGCCACTACCTGCTGGCCGCCCTGTCGCCGCACGGGGTGGACGTGATCGGCGCCAACACGCGCTACATCGGCAACGACTCCATGCTGACGATGGAGAACTGCGTCCTGGACATCGGCGCGATCATCGGGCACCTGCGCCGCGAGGGCTACGACAAGGTCGTGCTCGTCGGCAATTCGGGCGGTGGCGGGCTGTCCGCGATGTACCAGAGTCAGGCGGAGTCACCGACCATCACCCACACGCCCGCCGGTGACCCGGTCGACATCGTCGGTGCCGCTCTCTCACCCGCTGACGCGGTGATCGAGCTCATGGCGCATCCCGGCCGGGCGCTGGTGTTCACCGAATGGCTGGACCCGGCAGTGACCGACGAGTCCGACCCCTTCCACGATCGCGACTCCACCGTGGACATGTTCGATCCGGCGATCGGGCCGCCGTACAGCCCGGATTTTCTGGCCCGCTACCGCGCTGCTCAGCTGGCGCGCAACCGGCGGATCACGGCTTGGGTGCGTGCGGAACTGCTCCGCGTCGCGCGGGCCAGCGCCGGCCAGATCCTGGATCTGCCGTTCACGGTGCACGGGACGGTCGCCGATCCTCGGTTCCTCGATCTCGGTATCGACGAGAGCGACCGCGAGCCGGGCACGATGTGGGGCCCGCCGTATCAGGCGAATCTGTCCCCGGCGACCCTCGGCCACCTGTCCAGCCTCCGTTCCTGGCTGAGCCAGTGGAGCGTGGACGAGTCGCGCTGCAACGGCCCCGAGCAACTCGCCGGCGTCGGCGTCCCGGTGCTGGTGATGTACGGGACGGCCGATCAGGTCTGCTTCCCGTCGCACGCGCGGGTGCTCTACGACGCTGTACCCCATGACCGGAAAGAGCTGGTGCCCATCGCCGGCGCGACGCACTACTTCGCGGGCCAGCCGGAGCACGTCGAGCTCGCTGCGGCGACGATTGCGGACTGGCTGCGCCGCAACGACTTGATCGCATGAGCCGGCATCGAAAGGATCAGCGATGTGAACTCACAGCTGCACCCTGACTTCGCCGGTCTCACGGTGCGGCCCGGCGAGTCCCACCTCACCGCCCCGTCCGAGTTGTACGACCTGGTCAACGTCGTCGCCTTCGGCGGAGCCGTCGACCGGCAGACGCATGTGCCGACCGAACTCGGAAGCGTCGGCCCCGTGGTGTTCTGGGAGTCCACCGGCTCAGCCGACGCGCTGCCGTTCTGGAACACGAACTTCCACTGCGACGTCTACCTGTACCTGGTGCACGGCAGCGTCCGAGTCGAGTTCAAGGAACCCGAGGGAATGCAGGCCTACGGGCACTACCTCGCGCGCACCGGGGACCTGTTCAAGCTGCCCAAGGACGTCGCCCACCGCACGTTCTCCGGTGACGGCAAGCGCCGGATCAGCCTGGAGATCCTGGAGCGCAACCCGCACTGGGCCACGATCGGGACGGAGCCGTACGTCCCGGACCCTTCCGGCGTCGTCGGCGGATTTCGGTTCGACATCGGTGACGAGGACGTCCGCATCACCTGGCCGGAAGGCAGTCTCCACACCCCGCGGCACTTCTTCCTTCGCGGGCTGGCTGCCCTCGTCGCGTACGAGATGCACCTGGAGCACAACGAGTTCGAGGGCGGCTTCGTCGTCCACGACCACGGCGAGCAGGTGACGCTCAAGGCACAGGGCTTTTCCGAAACCCTGCCGCGGAGCCAGGTACTAGCCACGTTCGCCGGTCTGCTGGAGCGCTCCCAGTGAGCGAGCTTCCCAGCCACCGCCGTCCCGCTCCGGGTACGCATCCGCCACTGGACGTCCCCGCGTACCGCTCGACCTTTCTGCGGCACCCGACGCGGGCCCTGGTGTTGCTGCCGCAGCGGCTCACCGAACGGACCGGCCCGGTCCTCGGCGAGACGCCGGTCGCCGCGACGGACAACGACCTCACCCGGCAGCACGACGGCGAACCGCAGGGGCAGCGGA
>JACCXW010000084.1 GCA_013696785.1 Geodermatophilaceae bacterium
ACCTACTGGTTGGTGATCGGCCGGTCCGCGGACCTGGACCTGCCGGAGGTTCTCGGCGCCGCGTCGACATCGGCCGTCCTCGCGGCTGGCGGCGCCGTCGTGACGACGGTGCTGGCGATTCCGGTGGGCCTGCTCTCGGCCCGGCACGCAGGCTGGTTCCCGCGGCTGATGGAACGCGCGGCGTACGTCGGGCACGCGGTCCCAGGCGTGGTCGTGGCGCTGTCGCTGGTGTTCTTCGCCGTGAACTACGCGTTCGGGTTGTACCAGAGCGTGCCGCTCGTGCTCTTCGCGTACGCCGTGCTGTTCCTGCCGCTCGCGGTGGCCGGGGTGCACGCGTCAGCGGCCCAGTCCCCGCCGGCGATGGAGGAGGTGGCCCGGTCGCTGGGCAGCTCGCCACGGCAGGTGCTGCGCCGGGTCACGCTGCCCTTGGCCGCGCCCGGCATCGCCGCGGCGGGGGTGCTCGTGTTCATCACGTGCATCAAGGAGCTGACGGCGACCCTGATGCTGCAGCCGACCGGTACGAGCACCCTGGCGACCGAACTCTGGACCCAGACCTCGATCCGGGCGTACGCCGCGGCTGCGCCGTACGCTGCCTTGCTGGTGGTGCTCTCGGCAGTCCCGGCCTATCTGCTCGGACGGCGCGGCGGACGGTGGGGCGGGACGTGAGCGAGCTCGTGGTCGCCGGGTTGTCCAAATCCTTCGGCACGACCGAGGTGCTCACCGGCATCGACCTCACCGTTGAGTCCGGCTCGCTGGCCGCGGTCCTCGGCCCATCCGGATGCGGCAAGACGACGCTGCTGCGAATCGTTGCCGGTTTCGAGCGGCCGGACGGCGGCAGCGTCGATCTCGCCGGGCGGACGGTCTGCGGCGGGTCGATCGACGTACCGCCGGAGAAACGCCGGATCGGGATCGTGCCGCAGGAGGGCGCGCTGTTCCCGCACCTGTCCGTGGGACGCAACGTGGGTTACGGCCTTCGCCGCCGCGGTTCCCACCAACATGCACGGGTGGCAGAAGTGCTCGAACTCGTCGGGCTGGGCGGGTACGCCGACCGGATGCCGCACGAGTTGTCCGGGGGGCAGCAGCAGCGGGTCGCCGTCGCCCGGGCGCTCGCGCCGCGGCCGGCCCTGATCCTGCTGGACGAGCCGTTCAGCGCTCTGGATACGGGGCTGCGCGCCGAGGTACGTGCCGACGTGCGATCCGCGCTGCGCGCCGACGGTGCCACCGCCGTACTGGTCACCCATGACCAGGAGGAAGCCCTGTCCACAGCGGACCTCGTCGCCGTCATGCGGGCCGGGCGGATGGTGCAGGCCGCGGCGCCGCGCGCGCTCTACCTGCAGCCGGCCGATCTCGGCGTGGCGAGCTTCGTGGGGGACACCGTGCTGCTGGACGGCACGCTGTCCGGCCGGCGCGCCCTGACGGCGCTGGGCTCGCTGGCGATCCGCGGACCGATGCCGACGGGCAGCGCGCTGCGCGTCGTCGTACGCCCCGAGCAGCTCGTGCTGAGCGCCGACGGCGACGGCGTACCGGCGCGGGTCCGCGAGCAGGTCTTCTTCGGCCACGACTCACTCGTCCGCCTCGAACTCAGCGACGGCGCGGTCGTCACCGCGCGCAGCCTGGACGCCGCGTGGGCGCAGCCGGGGCTCGACGTGTGCGTCGCCGTACGGGGCGAGGTGTCCTGCTTCGCAGCTCCGTAGTCGGGTCAATCCCGTAGCCGGGTCACTCCGTAGGGTCTGGACCTCAGCGGTCGGCGAGGTGGAGGACGGCGAGTTCGTGAACCTGGTTGTCGAGAACGGCATCGGAACCATCCGGCTGGACCGGCCGCCGATGAACGCCCTCGGCAAGCAGGGTCAGGAGGAGATCGGAGGCGGCGGAGGCGCTGTCGCTCGGAATCGTCGGCCGGGTCGTCGCGCCGGACGACGTCTATAGCGCTGTCGTGGAGATGGTCGGGCGGTACGTCGGGGGTCCGGCGCTGGCGCTGCGGGCGGCCAAGGCTGCGATCGACGGCGGCCTCGACGTCGACCTGGCCAACGGGCTGAAGTTCGAAAGCCACCTGTTCGCCGCGCTTTTCGGCACCGAGGACCAGACCATCGGGATGATGTCCTTCGTGGAGAACGGGCCCGGCCGGGCACGGTCCGTGGGCCATTGATGACATCGACATCGACATCGACATCGAC
>JACCXW010000098.1 GCA_013696785.1 Geodermatophilaceae bacterium
CGGCGCTCGTCATGGGCCAGACCGCGGAAAACCTGCACGACCGGTACCCGACGATCACCAAAGAGCGCGCCGACGCCTTCGCAGCGGGAAGCCAGTCGAAGTACGCCAAGGCACTGGCCGAAGGGAAGATAGACGCCGACCTCGTCTCCGTGGCGACCCGGTCAGCCGAGCGCGGCTACGGCCTGGCCGCCGCCGACGAGCCCCCACGCCCCGGTACCTCGGTGGCCGACCTTGCGGCCCTCAAGACGCCGTTCCGACCGCACGGCCGGGTCACCGCCGGCAACGCCGCGGGCTTGAACGACGGCGCAACGGGCTGCATCCTCGCCGCGGAGGACGTCGCCGAAGAACTCGGCCTGCCCAGGGCGATGCGGCTGGTGGGCTACGGCTTCATCGGTGTCGAGCCCGAGGTCATGGGCGTGGGTCCGGTGCCCTCGACCGAGAAGGCGCTGCGCAACACCGGACTGTCCATCGAGGACATCGGCCTGTTCGAGTTGAACGAGGCGTTCGCAGTCCAGGTACTCGCGTTCCTCGACCACTTCGGGATCCCCGACGATGACCCCCGCGTTAACCCCTGGGGCGGCGCGATTGCCGTCGGGCACCCGCTGGCGAGTTCCGGCGTCCGGCTGATGACCCAGCTGGCCCGGCATTTCGCCGAGCGGCCGGACACCCGGTACGGCGTCACCGCCATGTGCATCGGCATCGGCATGGGCGGCACCGTGATCTGGGAGAACCCGGCGTACGACGGAGCGTCCCGATGACCACCCCTGCCGAGGTCGTCACGAGAGCCCTCGTCCGCTACGTCTCCGTGCCGGGGCTGCCCGGCGAGGTAGCCCTGGTCACGCTGGACAACGGGCTGGATCACACCCGCCCGTCGACGTTCGGCCTGGCCGGACTGTCCTCATTGGACAATGCGATGGACGAGATCGAGGCGCGTACGCCGAAGGTCCGGGCGATCGCTGTGACCGGTAAGCCGTTCATCTTCGCGGTGGGCGCGGATCTGTCCGGCGTTCCGCTGATCACGACACGTGAGCAGGCCGTCGAGATCGGCCGGCTGGGGCATCGCGTGTTCCGGCGTTTCAAGGATTCGGCGATGCCGACATTCGCTTTCGTCAACGGCGCGGCGATGGGCGGCGGGCTCGAATTGGCTCTGCACTGTCATTTCCGCACCCTCTCCGCAGGGGCGGCCGCGCTCGCGCTACCCGAGTGTTTCCTCGGCCTGCTGCCGGGCTGGGGCGGGACGCAGCTGCTGCCGAACCTGATCGGGGCGGACAAGGCCGTCACGGTCATCGTCGAGAACGCGCTGAACCAGAACCGCATGCTCAAGGCGAAACAGGCGCTGGCGTACGGGATCGCGGACGTGATGTTCGAGCCGGCTGACTTCCTGGAGGAGTCGCTTCGCTGGCTCGGCGCCGTCGTCGACGGCAGCGTGGTGGTGCCGCCGCCGGAGGTCGAACGCGGAGACGCCTGGGCGGCGGCGCTGGCACGGGGCAAGGCCATCGCGGACGTGAAGACAGCCGGCCACGCACCGGCGCCATACCGCGCGTTGGAGATGCTCGCCCTCGCCGAGACAGCGGACTTCGCGGTGGGTACCGAGGCGGAGGAGCAGGGGCTGGCCGACCTGCTGATGAGCGAGCAGCTGCGGGCCGGCCTGTACTCCTTCGACCTGGTGCAGAAGCGGGCCAAGCGTCCGGCCGGTGCACCGGACTCGTCCGTGGCCAGGCCGGTGACGAAGGTGGGGATCGTCGGGGCCGGTCTGATGGCCAGCCAGCTGGCGCTGCTGATCGTCGCGCGGCTCGAAGTGCCGGTAGCGCTGACCGACGTCGACCAGGCGCACCTCGACAAGGGGGTCGGCTACGTCCACACCGAGATCGACACGCTGCTGCAGAAGCACCGGGTGTCGCCGGACAAGGCGAACCGGCTCAAGGCACTGGTCAGCGGGTCGCTGACCAAGGACGGCTTCGCCGATTGCGACTTCGTGATTGAGGCGGTGTTCGAGGAACTGGCTGTGAAACAGGCGGTGTTCGCCGAGGTGGAGGACGTCGTCTCGGCGGACTGCGTGCTCGCGACTAACACGTCATCCCTGTCCGTCACCGAGATGGCATCGAGGCTCCGGCACCCGGAGCGGGTTGTGGGTTTCCACTTCTTCAACCCGGTCGCCATACTCCCGCTGCTGGAGGTCGTCCGCGGTCAGGCCACCGACGATTCCACGCTGGCCACGGCGTTCGCGGTCGGCAAGGCGCTGCGCAAATCCTGTGTCCTGGTGCAGGACTCGCCGGCATTCGTGTTCAACCGGCTCGTCACGCGGGCGCTTGGTGAGGTGATCGGAGCGGTCGACGACGGTACGCCCTTCGACGTGGCCGACCGGGCGGTGGGCGAACTCGGGCTGCCGCTCTCGCCGTTCGTCCTGCTGCAACTCGTGGGCCCGGCCGTCGCGATGCACACGGCGGCATCGCTGCGTGCCGCCTTTCCGGATCGGTTCGGCGAGTCGGCCGGGCTGCGCGCCCTTGTCGCCGCGGGCAAGGCGGGGATCTACACCTGGGGAGCCGACGGGCTGCCGTCGGTCGACCCCGAAGTGGCGGCGCTCTGGCCGCAGGGCGACACCCCGCTGACCGAGAAGGAGGTGTTGGACCGGGCCCGATCGGCGCTGGCCGAAGAGATCCGGATCCTCCTCGACGATGGCGTCGTCGCGGCCCCGCAGGACGTGGATCTGTGCCTGCTCCTGGGCGGTGGCTGGGGGTTCTGGAACGGCGGCATCACGCCGTACCTCGACCGGACCGGCGTCGCGGAGAAGGTGAACGGGCGTCGATTCCTCGACCCCGGAGTGGCCAGCCTGCCCGGCTAGCCAGCCCACCGCCGTGCGGTCAACGCTGCCGTGGATAGCCTCGCTCGAGTTGTTCCTCACCGTCGGCATCGACGCGATCGCACGATGGGATCAAACGCTCGTCGAGGCCGGCATCGACACCGCCTACCGCGAAGGCAACCGTCGGTTCCCACGAGCACATCCATGCCGGTCCGGCCGGAGACGTCAGGTGGCCGCGAAGGCCCGCAGCAGGGCTCGCTCGTCGTCGTCGGACAAGCCTGCACGACGCGCTCCGGCGGTGGCCACTGCCAACTCCCAGGCAAGGGTGTCCGTCAGCGTCTCCCGCAGGGGCCGGTTGATCAGCCCCGCGGCCCGTGCCCTGCTGCCGTCGCGGGAACTGAAGCCCGCGTACTCCGGCATCGGCAGCCACAACGGGAGGGAACGCTCTCCCATCCATGCACTGACTCCCTGACCCAGCAGCCAATCCTGGCTGGCGCCCACCAAGGGACCGGTGTGGCCGGCGACATCTCGCGCCATCGTCAGGTGTGCGGGCAGCGGGACGGTCTCACCTGTCGCGTTGAAGATTCCACGACGATCGCTGCTGCCGGTAGCGACAATCCAGGTGGCCAGGTCACGCACGTCCAGAACCTGAGTCGCGCACTCGGGCACGTCCGGCACCAGGACGCTGCCGTCTGCCGCAGCGGGTTGGGCGAACCGCAGCGGCCAATAGCCGGTGCGGCCGAAGATGTCTCCCGGGCCGCCTATCAGCCCGGCCCGCACGACCAGGCACCGCTCGGGACCGAATGCGGTCAGGACATGCTGCTCACACGCCACCTTGGCCGGCCCGTAGGTCTCCATGCTCTCCATCACGTCGCCGTCGAGGGCCGGGAAGAGTGCGGCGTCCTCGTCTTCGCCGGGCGTGGCGTGCTCGGCGTACACATTTGCCGACGATACGAAGACGAAGAGCTCACTCCGATCAGTCAGCGCTTCGGCCGCGCGCCTGACCTGGCCGGGCTGGCGGGACACGTCGACAACCATGTCCCAGTGCTCGCCGGTGATCGCGCTCAAGGCATCGGGCTGATCCCGATCCGCCCGCACTAATGCCGCACCGTCCGGCACAGAGCCTGACGACCCGCGAGCCAGGCAGGTGACCCGGTGGCCGTGCTCGAGAGCGGTGGACGCTATGCAACGGCCGAGCCAGGCCGTTCCGCCGAGAACAAGAAGTCGCATCTGAAAAGCAAAGACCGGGCGGAAGGCCGATGCAACATCGCTTCACCAAGGGCGTAGCTATTCCGCCCTCGGCTGGTCGGCCGTGTGAACGCTGCGGCCGGGGCCGAGACTCACCAGGATGAGCCGGCGCAGCACGATCACCCCGCCGGCCATGAGCAGACTCGTCCACGTCGGATCCCTGGCCAAGCGGGTCAGCCCGGCGGCGGTCAGGAATTCCAGCAGGACCGGCAACGCGCACGCAAGCTGACGGGTGGCTGCGAGAACGACGGCCGCGGCTACCAACGCGGCACCGGTCAGCAGGATCGCGACCGTATCGAGCAACTCGGTCATATCGAGCAACTCGGTCATATCGAGCAGCTCACTCATGTCGAGCATTCGGTCACGGCGGTCCGGCCGACGACGCCGGCTGGTCCGGCCAGCCGCCCTCGACCTCCGCCCGTTCCCTGGCGATCTCCCGGGAGAGGAAGTAGTTGAGCGCGGTTCGGATCGTCGCGATGGCGGCGAGCTGACCGATCTCGGTGTAGCTGGGTGAGATCGCCGTGCTCAGGATGTCTCCCGCGAGCTGGAATTCCAGTCCGAGGACGAGGAACCGGCCAAGGCTCAACCGGATCGTCGCGAACTCGCGCGCCGACCGGCGCATCCCGAGGCCGGCGCGCAGGAAGCGGACAAACGCGATGACCGCGCCGACGAAGATGATGAGCGCGCCCGCCGCCTCCACCACCCGGACCAGGACGTCGACCACGTCCCGAAGGACCGATTCGGGCAGCACCTCGATGCTGGCGGTCACTGCACACCCGGGCACTCGTGGAGGTTAGCCGTTCCGCACACCGACAGCGAGAACGAGAGTGTTACCGGAACTTGTGGGTGAGCGAGTCCATCGTGCGGGTTCCGCTGCTGCCCTGCGCGATCTTGACGATCGACACCGAGCTGTCCGCACCGGCTGTCAGCACGGCCTCGTGCACGGCTCGCAGCAACAGCCAGAGCTCTTCCGGTTCACCCTCGAACGTCGTACCGAGCGGTCCGACCTCGTAGTTCACGCCGGAGCCCTGGATGACCGCGATGGCCGCCTCGATGTGCGCGTGCGGATCCTCCGGCGTTCCCATCGGACTGGGCAGGCACTGGATCTCGATGATCACGTCGGCAGATTCCTCACTGGCTGGGCAGCCGCACGAGGACCCGCATCCCGCCGCCCTCCCTGGGTTCGGCGCGGATCGTTCCGTGATGCGCGGCCACGACGGCGGACACGATGGAAAGCCCCAAGCCTGCCCCACGACCACTGGCCCGGGCCGCACCACCCCGGCGGAACGGATCGAACAACTCAGCGGCCGTCAGCGGGTCCACGGCGGGGCCGCTGTTGTCCACGCACAACTCCACCCCGGCGCGGCCGGTCAGGGTCTGTACCCGCGCCCAGCCGCCGTCGATGTTGTGGCGAACGGCATTCTCGACCAGGTTGCCCACCATCCGCTCGAGCAACCGCGGGTCGCCGACAGCCAGCGCCGGACGCAGTTCGGTGTCGATCCGCAGGTCGCCCGCGCTGATCTCCTCGGCCAGCGCAGACAGCGCTGCCGGCACGATCCCGGCCAGATCGGCCTCCTCGCCGATGTCCAGCTGGGAACGAACCTGCGCCTCGGTGCGGGCCAGCAGCAGCAGCGAGTCGACCAGGCGGTCGGCGCGTTCGGTCGCCGCACGGATGCGCTCCCCCATCGCCCGCAGTTCGCCGGCGTCGGCGGCCGGGTCCGCCAGCGCCACGTCGACCTCCGTGCGCATCACTGCCAGCGGCGTACGCAATTCGTGGCTGGCGTTGGCAACGAACCGCCGCTGACTGTCGAAGGCCCGGTCCAATCGGGCCAGCATGTCGTCGAATGTTGCCGCCAGCTCCCAGAGTTCGTCTCGCGGGCCGGTCAGCTCGATCCTCGAGGTGAGCGTCTCGGTCGACAGCCGCCGGGCGGTCGCGGTTATCTGAGCCACCGGCCGCAGCGCGCGCGCCGCGACGACGTATCCGATCGCCGCACCTGCCAGGACGAGCAGTCCGAAGATGACGCCGCCGGTACGGAGGAGGGCATCGGTGGCCTGATCCCGGAGCGTCGCGAGCAGGTCATCCGCCGACACGACGACGTCATCACCGGTCGAGGTCCGGACCCTGACGACGGTCCCCGGCGCGAAGCTCGCGGTAGCAACGATGGCGCGGTCGACCAGCCAGATCGCGAGCGCAAGGAGCAGCGCCGAGACGACCGCGAGCAGACCGCCGTACAGCAGTGCCAGCCGCCACCGCAGCGAGAGCCGATTCCGCTGCATGCGAGCCGCTCAGGCAACCAGCCGGTAGCCCGCGCCCACGACGGTGTGGATCAGCGGTGGGTC
>JACCXW010000422.1 GCA_013696785.1 Geodermatophilaceae bacterium
CGAAGCGCGACGTCCGCTGCGCCGCTGTCGCCGCCCACCTGTGGCGGCTCACGTTCGCCACTTCGCTGACCGCCGACGAGCTCCAATCGCCCGGCAGCAATGGCCGATTAGGCGGTGGCTGCGGCGGGTTCTTCTGGCGATTCCCCAGCTGCGAGGACGTGGACGTTTTCACGGCCACGGCCAGGGGCGAGCACGCCGCACACGGCACGGTCGCGCCCTGGGTAGCCTGGTCCGCCGACTTCTTCGCCGGACCCGGGACCAGCGGTCCGGCCACCATCGTCGTCGCGTCGGCCAACGCCGTGTGCCATGACGAGCACTGGTTCGTTCGGGTAAGCGACTACCCGGGACTCGGCTCAGCACTCGCCTGGGACCGACCGATCGTACTGAGCCCCGGCCAGCCTTTGGAGCGACGATACGAGATCCTCGTCGCTGACGGGCGGCTCGACGCAGAGGCGGTTGCCGCCGCGATCGCGAGCCAACGGTAGCCGATCTGTCGGGCCCTGCGACAGTCTCAGCGGGCGTAGGACGTGTGTCGGACGGGCCGGTCAGTGCTAGTGTGTCGCGCCTGAGATCCGCGCCACACTAGTCACGCGTGTACGAGCAGCGGGGTGCTTTCCCGGAGCACGGGGACGCCGTGGATTGGCACCCGGCTGTCCCCGTCCTGGTCGTCATCGAGGGCGAGCTCGACCGCTTTCCGGCCGATGAGTTCGAGCGGGAGGGACACCGTGGTCAGGGCAGGCGTGATGTCACGAAGGCTGTAGATGTCGTCGAACCCAGCGATTGCCACATCTTCCGGCAACCGCACTCCCGTGCTGCGCAGGTATGCCATGGCGCCCACGGCCATGACGTCGTTCACTGCGAAGATCAGCTCCACCTCGCCGAGACCGCGTCGGCGAAGCTCGGCCGCTGCGAGGAAGCCACCGTCCCGGGTGAAGTCGCCGGGCACCAGCCACCGTTCGTCGATGGGGTGGCCGTACTCCGCGAAGGCGTCTGCGAAACCGGTCGCCCGCTCCCGCGCCGTGAGCAGGTCCGCAGGCCCGGTCAGGACTGCTGCGGAGCGATAGCCGTGATTGACCAGCTGCGCGGCCAGCGCGGCAGCTCCCTCACGGTTGCGGATGTCGATGGTGCGAAACGGCAGCTGGGGTTGGGAGACCATGGTGACCCGACCGCCGGCCTTCTCGAACGCCTTGAGCTCGTCGCCGAGCTCGCGATCGGACTCCTGCGCCGCCAACCGTGAGCCGACCAGGATGATGCTGCGCGGGCGCTGACCTCGGAGCACCCTGACCAGCGCCGTCTCGCGCGGCGGGCGTCGTTCGGTCGAGCCGATCGTGACGATCAACCCGCGCTCCTCCGCAGCCCGCATCACCCCGGACGCGATGCTAGAGAAGTACGGGTCGGAGATGTCGGCGACCACGAGCGCGACCGTGGACGTGCCACCCTTTGCTACGGCCTGGGCGGCCAGATTGGGGGAGTAGTTGAGGGTGCGGGCGGCGGCGAGCACCCGCTCGCGGTACTCGGGGTTGACCTTGCGAGCACTCCCGTTGATCGCCCGCGAAGCCGTGGCCAACGACACCTTGGCGGCGGCGGCCACCTCCTCGAGAGTGGCGGCACCCGAAGCACGTTCGGAACTCACCTCTGCGAGACCTCCTTCGCCTCGACCACTAACCGGCTCATGTCTGGACTATACCCGGAATGCGTCTTCCGCACACGTTCGCCCCGCGGGGTCCGCGCGTACCGCACCGTTGACGTTTCCGTTCCCGCTCGGCTAGGCTAGTCCGGGAAAGGGCTTGCCCAGAACGGAGTATTCGTGAAGCATTCTAGTTCCAGTTCCCCGACAGTGCTGCGGATCGCGATGAACGGGGTG
Organism: Geodermatophilaceae bacterium; assembly: GCA_013696785.1. Classification (GTDB taxonomy): domain Bacteria; phylum Actinomycetota; class Actinomycetes; order Mycobacteriales; family Geodermatophilaceae; genus JACCTY01. The sequence goes on from JACCXW010000422.1 coordinate 1,865, forward strand.
ACCGGCCGGATGGGGTACCGCCAGCACCTCGTCCGCTCCATCCTGCCCATCCGAGACGAGGGCGGCATCACCCTTCCCGATGGCCGACGGATGCAGGTCGAACCCATCCTGGTGGGCCGCAATGAGGCCAAGATCACCGAGCTCGCCGAACGGCACAAGGTGGAGCAGTGGAGCACCGACCTCGATGCGGTGCTGGCCGACCCTGGAGTCGATGTCGTGTTCGACGCGTCCATGACCAATCTGCGCGCGGTTACGCTGCGGACGGCGATCGCCGCCGGCAAGCACATCTTCACAGAGAAGCCGACGGCCGAAACCCTGGACGAGGCGGTCGAGCTGGCGCGGTTGGCCCGAGACGCCGGCGTCACTGGCGGTGTGGTGCACGACAAGCTGTACCTGCCGGGCCTGGTCAAGCTCCGCCGTCTGGTGCACGAGGGCTTCTTCGGCCGCATCCTGTCCTTGCGCGGCGAGTTCGGCTACTGGGTCTTCGCGGGCGACGGCCAGTCGTCGCAGCGTCCGTCCTGGAACTACCGCAAGGAAGACGGCGGGGGGGTGACGACCGACATGTTCTGCCACTGGAACTACGTGCTCGAGAACATCGTCGGTCCGGTCCGCTCGGTCGCCGCGACCGCGGTGACCCACATACCGACGCGGTGGGACGAGCAGGGACATCCATACAGCGCGACGGCGGACGACGCCTCGTACGGCATCTTCGAGTGCGAGACCCCCGACGGTGACAAGGTCGTCGCCCAGATCAACTCCTCGTGGGCGGTGCGCGTCCACCGCGACGAGCTGGTCGAGTTCCAGGTCGACGGGACCCACGGCTCCGCCGTCGCCGGGCTCAACAAGTGTGTCGCCCAACACCGCAGCCACACCC
>JACCXW010000125.1 GCA_013696785.1 Geodermatophilaceae bacterium
GATCAGCCCCGTCTCCTCCGCTGCCTCTCGTACTACCGCCTGCCGCGGCGTCTCGCCGGCTTCGATCCGCCCGCCCGGCAGCGACCAGCTGCCGGCGTGCGGCGGCTGCCCGCGCCGAATGAGCAGCAGCCGTCCGGCTTCGTCGTACACGATCGCGCCCACACACGGGATCCGTTGGCCCACGGCCCTGAGTCTTGACGGTGCGTGTGACGGCAGTCCACCGTGGACAGCAGATGAACGATTCACCGTGCTGTCCGCGATGCGGCCTGAACGTGAAGCCGCCCACCGTGCACGACCAGGTCTGGCGATGCTCCACCCACGGGGTAGTCGCTCCGGTCAGGTTGTGGGCGGCGTTGGATCGCGACGCCATGGAGTCGATCCGGCAGCGCAGCGGAGTCCCGTTGTGGGTGCTGTCGCCGAGCCCGCCGGAGTGGGCCGTCACCGGACTCGCCATGGCTGGTGATCCGGACCGGCCGGCGCAGGCGACCGCGGTGGCGGCCACCGGTCCTGCACCCCTCGGCGGAATGGCCGAGCTGATGCTCGTGGCCGAGGAGCTGGGCACCGGCCTGGGCTCGGGGTACGCGGCCTTGACCGGCCCGGATCCCGGCGGGCTGCTCGCCGGCGCACCGCAGGCCAGTGTCCGTATCGACGGGCACGCCACGCCGCTCTGGTCGGTGCCGACCAACGCCGACCGGTGCGTGTTCGTCGGCGAGGCGTTGGGCCGCTGGCTCTGGGCGGTCCTGTGGCCGGCCGAAGCGGGCGTGCTACTGCTCGAGGATCTGGTCCTGCTCGACCTCCGCGAGCACATCCCGGGCGGCCTGCACTTCGGGCCACCCTCGCCGTACCTGCGTCCCGGCCTGTAGCGGCGCGCCTTGGGCCGGGCTTGCGCCGGATGCGGTAGACAAGATCGGTTGCGATCGGTGTCGGGAGTGGGAGGAGGAGGGCATGGTCTCGGTCAAGAAAGTGGCGGCATGGCTGCTGATCGCCTTTGTGCTTTTCTACGTCCTCACCGCGCCTGAGGAGTCCGCGGACATCGTGCGCTCGGGGATCGACGCCCTCGAATCCGCCGCCCGCTCGCTCTCGCGTTTCCTCCAGTCGCTGTTCTAGCCGGAAACACCGTGCCCACGGGGGACCGATTCGACCGGTACCTGCTCATGGAAGAGCGCCGGGTACTGGAGTTCACCTACCACTGGATGTACCTCACCAAGCCGGTCGCCCTGTTCGCCGGCGCGGCCGTCGTGGGGGCGGCCATCGTCGGTGCCTCCGATCGCGCCCCGCTCGCCTGGTTCCTCCTGGTCGGCGCCCTGATCTGGTTCGGGCTGCCGCTGCTGTCCGCGATCGAGAACCGCGCGGCGGTCCGCCTGATCATCACCGACAGCCGGGTCGTCTTCGTCGAGGGTTGGCTGGCCCGCCGCTACGGAATGATGCCGCTGACCAAGATCACGGACTTGACCATCCATGAGCCGATCCTCGGCCGCATCCTCGGCTACGGGACGATCATCGCCGAATCCGCCGGGCAGGATCAGGCGCTGACCGAGATCCGTTTCCTACCCGATCCGTTGCGGGCCTGGCAGACGATCTCCGATCTGCTGTACGTGCAGGGCGCCGGCCGCCCGTGGTACCGCCGCCCCGAACCCGAGCCGTTCCCCGGGCCGGAACCCACAACGCCGTCGCAGCGCTAGTGCGGATCGATCTGCACACCCACTCGGCCCGCTCCGACGGCACGGACACGCCCGCGCAGCTGATGGCCGCGGCAATCGCGGCCGGGCTCGACGTGATCGCCTTGACCGACCACGACACAACGGCCGGCTGGTCCGAGGTGGCCGCCCACCGCCCATCCGGGCTCATCGTCGTACCGGGGGTGGAGCTGTCCTGCGCCAGTCCGGTGGCCGGAGCGCACGCCATCGGCGTACACCTGCTCGGCTATCTCTTCGATCGCGAGCATCCGGCGTTCCGGGCCGAGCGGGTCCGGCTGCGCGCGAGCCGCTTCGGCCGGGCGGAGGAGATGGTACGTCGGATGCGCGCCGCCGGACTGCCGATCGAATGGGAGCAGGTCCAGGAGATCGCGGCCGGTGCGCCGGTCGGCCGCCCGCACATGGCCCTCGCCTTGGTCCGCTCGGGTCTGGCCCGGACCGTGGACGAGGCGTTCAGCGAACACCTGAATCACGGCAATCCGTACTACGTCCGCAAGGCCGACGTCGACGTGCGCGACGGCGTGCGACTGATCAGGGCGGCCGGGGGAGTGCCCGTGCTCGCCCATCCGCTGGCCCGCCGCCGGGGACGGGTGGTCGGTGACGATGTCATCGCCGGACTCGCCACTGCCGGGCTGTTCGGGCTGGAGGTCGATCATCCGGACCACCTCGACGAGGACCGCCGACACCTTCGCGTGCTTGCCCACGAGCTCGGCTTGTTCTGCACCGGATCCAGCGACTACCACGGTAGGAACAAGCCGACCCCGATCGGGATGTGCGCCACCGACCCTGGAGTCCTCGACGCCATCGTCGGGCTGGCCACCGGCACCCCGCCGTACGCCGACTGACAGCTGGTTCGGGGCTACCGTGTGTCCCGTGCCGCGACTGCTCGCCCTTCTGGGGCTCACCGCCGTCCTCGCGTTGTCGCAACCGGTCGGGCCTGCTGCCGCAGAACCGGTCGACGACGCGATCGACGCGCTCCGTAGTGACTCTTTGTACGTCGACCCCGGCGCGAGTGCGCCGATCGACGAGGACAGGGTCCGGGACGCCATCGGCGACCTGCCGCTGCTGGTCGCGATCCTGCCCGACGACTCCGGCGACGCGTTCGACTCCGCGACGAGGATCGGCCTCGAACTCGACGGCAACACGGTTGCCGTCCTTGCCGACAACGACCTCGCAGCGGGCTCTGACATCGTCTGCGCCGGGATCTCCGACGAGCTGGCCGGCGACGCGGTGGATGCCAACCGCGACCAGCTGGAGGCCGACGGCGACGTCACGGCACTGTTGGTGGACTTCGCGGCGCGGATGGAGTCCGCGCCCGGTCTGGACGACTGTGAGAGCAGCGGCGGGAGCGGGGGCAGCGGAAACGGCTGGATCTGGTTCGCCGGGATCGGCGTGGCCGGTCTCGCCGGGGTCGGTGGTTACGTCGTCTACCGACGCCGCAAGCAGGACGCGGAGTTCGAAGGACTGCGCGCGGAGATCACGTCGCTCTACGACCGGCTGGCAGCGGACGTGTCCAACCTCAACCCGGGCGAGGACCCCGTCACAGTGCAGGCGGTGGCCGACGCCTCCGAGCGGTACACCAGTACCGGCGCGCTTCTCGCCCACGCCGACACGACGGGCGAGTACGCGGCGGCCCGCCGTACCGTGCTGGAAGGGCTCTTCGCCGCCCGGACCGCCAGGCAACGGCTCGGCCTGGACCTCGGCCCCGACCTCCCGCCGGTCGACGAACCGGAGGGTGAGCAGCTGGCCGAGAGCCGCCAGGTCACCGTAGGCGAGGAGACACATGAGGGATTCCCGCATTACACGCCGGGGGCGCCGTACTACTACCGCGGCGGACGGGGGGTTCCTGGCGGCTGGTACCGGTCGAATTTCTGGGAGGGCGCGCTGATCGGCTCGATGCTCGGCAGGCGAGGCGGCGGCGGGTTCGGCCACGACAACGACCGCCCGGGTGCGGCGGCCCCGCGCTGGGGCTCCGGCCGACAGACCCGTTCCGGCGGCAGCAGGTCAGGAGGCGACTGGGGCCGCAGGAGCAGCGGCGGGGACTGGGGCGGGGGCGGTGGTGGCAGCCGGCGGCGTAACAGCTGGGGCGGTGGCCGGCGCCGGAGCGGTGGTGGCGGGAATCGCTGGTAGCGACATCCCTGTTGGCATAGGGGGTGGCATCGGGGGTGGCATCGGGGGTGGCATCGTCCAGCCGACGCTGCCCGGCATGCCGGTCAGGCTCTTCGCCTGCACCCCGTCGAGACTGGCCACCTACGCCGACTGCCCGCGCCGCTACCGGATGACCTACGTCGACCGGCCGCCGCCCGGCAGAGGAGCGCCGTGGGCGCACAACTCCGTCGGGGCGGCCGTGCACACCGCCCTGAAGCAGTGGTGGGACCTACCGGCGGCGCGCCGAACCCCGCCTGCGGCCGGTGCACTCCTCGAGGCGGCGTGGCTGCGGGACGGTTTCCGCGACGACGAGCAATGGGACAACTGGCGATTGAAGGCCCGGCAGTGGCTGATCCGGTACGTCGCCGATCTGAACCCAGCCGAGCGACCGCCCGGTGTGGAGCGGACGGTCGCTGCCACCACCGGGCGGCTGGCGCTGTCCGGTCGGGTCGACCGGATCGATCGACGCGACGGGGAACTCGTGGTGGTCGACTACAAGACCGGGCGATGGGTGCCCGACGAGGACGACGCCCGCGGCTCGCAGGCGCTGGCCATGTACGTGCTGGGCGCACGCCGGACGTTTCACGCCAGCTGCCGGCGGGTCGAGCTGCATCACGTGCCGACGAAGACCACGGCCGTGTTCGAGCACTCCGAGGAGTCCCTCGCCCGGCATGTGGGACGAGCCGAGGACACCGCTGCCGACATCGTGGACGCAACGGCATCGGTAGCCGGGGGCGGGTCGCCGGAGGAGGCGTTCCCGCCCCGCACGGGAACACAATGCGGCTGGTGCGACTTCCGCCGCCATTGCCCCGAGGGTCAGCTCGCCGCCCCCGCGCGGGCCCCATGGGCGGCACTCGCACCATAGGATTCGGCGGTGCGAACGCCGTACCTCAACTCCCGGCTACAGGACTTCACCAGCACGATCTTCGCCGAGATGTCGGTGTTGGCCGGGCAGACCGGCGCGGTCAACCTCGGGCAGGGTTTCCCGGACACCGACGGGCCGGAGGAGATCCGCGAGGCCGCCGTACGAGCGATCCGGGATGGGCGCAACCAGTATCCGCCGGGTCCCGGCATCCCCGAGCTTCGGGCGGCTATCGCGCGACATCAGCACCGCTTCTACGGGCTGACGTTCGACCCTGACACCGAGGTGCTCGTGACCGCCGGGGCCACCGAGGCGATCGCCGCCGCACTGCTCGCGCTGTGCGAGACCGGCGACGAGGTCGTGAGCTTCGAGCCCTACTACGACTCCTACGCCGCCGGTATCGCGATGGCAGGTGCGCATCGACGACTTATCACCCTGCGCCCGCCGGACTACCACTTCGATCCGGACGAGTTGCGGGCGGCAGCGACCGACCGGACCCGGTTGCTGCTCCTGAATACTCCGCACAACCCGACCGGCAAGGTCTTCAGCGCCGACGAGCTCGCCATGATCGCGGACCTGGCGATCGAGCGGGACCTGCTCGTCGTCGTCGACGAGGTCTACGAGCACATGACGTACGACGGCGTACCGCACATCCCGCTGGCCGGCCTGCCAGGGATGCGCGAGCGCACGATCACCGTCTCTTCGGCGGGCAAGACGTTCAGCCTCACCGGCTGGAAGATCGGCTGGGTGTGCGCCCCGGCCCCGCTGGTCACCGCCGTACGCACCGCGAAGCAGTTCCTGACGTTCGTCAACGGCGCGCCGTTCCAGCCCGCCATTGCCGTCGGCCTGGGTCTACCCGACGCGTTCTACACCGACCTCGCGAGCTCGCTGCAGGACAAGCGGGATCGGTTGTGCGTCGGGCTTGCCGCTGCGGGTTTCGAGGTGTACCGCCCGGCCGGGACGTACTTCGTCACCACCGACGTACGCCCGCTCGGGTACGACGACGGCGTGGCGTTCTGCCGTGACCTGCCGCACCGCTGCGGCGTGGTGGGGGTCCCGAACGTGGTCTTCTACGACGACAAGGAAGCGGGCGCCTCGCTGGTTCGGTTCGCCTTTTGCAAGCGGGACGAGGTGCTCGACGAGGCGGCGACCCGCCTGGCGGGGCTGGCGCCCCGATGATCGCCTGTGACCTGAGCGATCGACCCGGCCCGGCCAGGGTCGTCAGGTCCGGCTCCTGGACCGGATCCGCGAGCGGATAGCAGTCGGCGCCGGCCGCGAGCAGGTCGTCCAGTACGTCGGGAAGCTTGCGGGCCAGGATGAGGCGGCCGAGGGCGAGGACCGACTGAGTGTGCTGCGTCTGCGGAACGGTCGGCCGGTCCCACGTCGCCGCGCAATCCACGTCGGGCGGCAGCGGCTGCGGGTCTCGCTCCAGAACCGTCACGTCATGGCCGGCACGAGCCAAAATCAGGGCAGTGCTCAGCCCGGCACGCTGCCGCCGAGAATCGCTACGGAAGTCACCTGGATATGACACGCCAGCCGCCACCCTGATACCTCCGTAGCCGGTACGGACCTGCCTGCGAGGACTACGGAGGCTCAGCCGGGCTTTCGCGCCAGAAAGACATAGCGGTTGAGGCTGAAGAAGTACGCCGAGCCGAGATCGCGGAGCTCGGCGGTCCAGGCGTCGACGTCCTCCGCCGTCAGTCCACCGCGCCCGGTCACGTACGCCGCGATCGTCGGGATCAGGCCACCGCTGTAGGTGGCTTCGGCGTACCCGACGTTGAGCAGCGGGATGATCCACGGCTGCTCGACCTGGAAGCCGGCTTGTTCCAACGCGCCTACCAGCGTGCGCGGCAGATGCGGATCCACCAGGTGCTCGTCCCACGCCGCGAGGACCCGCTGCATGCGAGGCACGTCGTGGCAGTGCCAGACGATGGAGTCCCAGTCAGTGTCGAGAACGAGCGCCCGCCCGCCTGGGCGCAAGACGCGGTGCATTTCCCGCAGGGCAGCTGCGACGTCCCCGACATACTCGAGCACTTGGGTCGCGACTGCGGCGTCGAAGACCGCATCGGGAAAGGGCAGCGCTTCGACGCCGGCGCGATGGAACGTGACGGGCGCGGCGCCGGCAGGGCCCGTCCGGCGGGCCGCCATGTCGAGCATGCTCTGGCTGATGTCGGTTCCGGTTACCCGGCCGGCCGGGCCGACCGCGCCGGCCATCTCCACCGAGAGCAGGCCCGGCCCGCTGCCGATGTCGAGCACGGATTCACCGGGATGCAGGTCCAGTGCCGCGATCACCTGCCGACGCTGATCGACGACATTCGGCGTCAGGTAACTCGTCTCGACCCGCCGCGCGGATGCCTCGTCGAACTCCAGCATCAGGGCGAAGCGGATTCGGCGAGTCGCTCGCGGGCGGCTTTCTGGTGCGGACCCTGGCGGACCGAGGCCGGCACCGCGAGGAGCGACCGGCGCAGCGTTCGTACGGCGGCGCTGGCCCCGGCATCCGTCGTGGGCAGGCCCGGCAGCTTGTAGAGCCGACGCGCCCACCGGGGCAGCAGGGCGAAGCCGAGACCGGCCAGGCCCCCCCAAGCCGGGCGGGCCGGCGTCAGCCACCGAACCCACGCGGGCATGGGCGGGAGCAGCACGAATCGGGCCGCATCGCGTGCCTGCGCGGTCAACCGCAATTGCGGGCGTACGTCGCTGAAGTAGTCGCTCAGGTCAGCCGAGGAGGCCGGTACGGCGCCGGCGGGCAGGCCCACGAGGGTCGCTGCGAGTACCTGCTCGGCGAGGTAGCGCTCGGCGTCGTCGTCGGTCAGCGGCAGACCCGCCCGACGGACCGTCGTCAGGAACGAGTCCACTTCGCAGCAGTGCACCCAGAGCAGCAGCTCCGGCTCGTCGATCCGGAAGGAGACGCCGGCCTCGGGGTCGGTGGCGGTCAACTTTCGGTGGACGCCGCGAACTCGGGCCGCTGCCCGGTGCGCCTCCTCGGTCGTCCCGAAACTGACCCGCCCGACGTACTCGGCCGTGCGCTGCAGGCGACCCCAGGGATCGGATCGGAAGCCGGAATGCGAGGCGACTCCCGCCATCGCCCGCGGGTGCAACGCCTGGAGCACCAGGGCGCGCAGGCCGCCGACTGCCAGCACCGGGTCGCCGTGCACGCGCCACGTGATGCTGTCCGGACCGAACAGTCCGGGATCCGGCATCGTCATGCAGCGACCCTATGCCGCTCGACCCTGCGCTGGTCCCCCTCGGTGGAGCGTGGTGAAGCTCACCGCTGCTGGCTTGCCCCCTGCGGCGAGGGACGGGAACACTCGACGGTACCCGCCCGACCTCTGCCCAAGGTGACCTGTGCCGCACATTCTCGCCGTCGCCAGCCAGAAGGGTGGCGTCGCCAAGACGACCACCGTCGCATCGTTGGGGACCGCCTTCGCCGAGATGGGACGCCGCGTCCTGCTCGTCGACCTCGACCCGCAGGCCTGCCTCTCCTTCTCCCTCGGGCTCGACCCTGATGCGCTGGAACTGTCCATTCACGACGTGCTGTTGGGCAAGGTGCCGGCCAGCATGGCGATCACGCCGACGCAGGACGGGCCCGACCTGCTGCCCGCGACGATCGATCTTGCCGGCTGCGAGGCGTTGCTGCTGATGCGCACCGGCCGGGAGTACGCGCTACGCAATGCCTTGGCAGACCTGGTCTCGGCCACCGAGGCGGCGTACGACGACGTCCTCATCGACTGCCCACCGTCGCTCGGTGTCCTGACGATCAACGGGTTGACCGCGGCGGACGAAGTGCTGATCCCCCTGCAGTGCGAGACGCTGTCGCATCGCGGCGTGGGACAGCTACTCGACACCGTCGCGGACATCCAGCGGCTGACCAACCGCGACCTGCGGGTTCTCGGCGTTCTCCCGACGCTTTATGACTCGCGGACTCTGCACGCCCGCGACATCCTCGATGACATCAACGATCGCTACGGCCTGGCCGTCCTCGAGCCCGCCATCGCGCGTTCGGTCCGATTCGCCGAGGCGCCTGCCGCGGGCCGGTCGGTGCTGTCGACGGCGCGCCGGCTCCGCGGCTCGCTTGCCTACCGGGAGCTGGCCGCCCGGCTGGTGGCGCAGCGGGCAGACACCGGCGACGTCGCTGCTTCCACGTGAGCGGCCTCGACCGGGTCCGGGTGCGCACAGTCACCGGATCGGGTCTTCGCGAGAGACTGGCAGCGAGCAGCGGCGCGCCGAAGGCTGCTGGCTCGGCGATGGACGGCAAGCGTGCCCTCTTCAGCCCGGTGGAGTCCCGGCCGCCGATGGGGGCGGTCGTGATCCGTTGCACGCGTTGTGACCAGACGTCGGTCCTCACGTTGCCGCGGGCCGCGCGGGCGATGCTGCCCTCGCTGCACCTGCCGCTGCGCCGCCCGGATCGGTCCTGGATGCGTTGCCCTGCGTGCCGGCGTTCGAGCTGGGTGTCGATCCGCTTCCGCAGGTAGGTCTCGGTCAGCGGTAGACGGCGACCCGTTCGGGGGTGCTCACGACGATTGCCGACCCGATCCGGTCCAGCCGACCGCCAGGGGGCGGCGCCGAGCCGGAAACGGGGATCCGGCGCAGCTCCGCGCCGGTCGCAAGTTCGTGCTGCACGAAGTCGGTGCCGTCGAAGACGAGAAGCCCTGAGCCGAGCAACGTGGGCCGGGTCACCGCCGGGACCACCCAGTCGATCCCGTCGGTCTGCACGTTCACCGCGAACAGGGTCGATCCTGTGAACACCGCCAGCCGTTCCCCGACGAGTTGCGCCGTCGGCTGGGCTTCGTCCTCGATGGCGATGGACTCCTCCCGCAGCGAGACCAGGGGCGCGCCGTCGCGGTCGAAGATCTCCAGCGCCCCGCTGAGCTCCAGCGCGAGCACGCCGACCGCACCGTCTGCGGTGAGAATCCGCGCCGCACCGGCCGGCAGGTCCCCGGTCCACCGCTCCTTACCGCTGAAGCCGTCGAGCAGTACCAGCTGTGCCGAGCTGGGACAGTCCAAGGCCACGGCCACGCCGACGTCACCGGGAAGCGAGTCACTGATCCGGCAGTCAGCCGGCGGGCGATAGCGCCAGCGAAGTCCGTTGCTGGTCGTCCCGAGGACGGCGATGCCCGTGGGCGTCGACGCCACCGTGAGCTGGTTCGTGCTGCGCAGGGTGATCTCGGCGCTGAAGTTGACGCTGCGGTACCACTGGCGTCGGCCTGTTCCGGCATCCAACGCCAGCGCCTCGTCACATCCGGCTTCGGTGCGAAAGACCGCGACGACGACGCCATCGG
>JACCXW010000127.1 GCA_013696785.1 Geodermatophilaceae bacterium
GATCAGCCCCGCGTGTCGTCCGGCGTGTCCACGCGGCCGGGGGGCAAAGCCGATGAGCACGCCGCTGCGCGTCGCCGTACTGGGTTGCGGTGTCGTGGGCAGTCAGGTGGTCCGGCTGATGCAGGAGCAGGCCGCGGAGCTGACGGCCCGCGTCGGTGCGCCACTGGAGTTGGCCGGCATCGCCGTACGACGCCCGAAGCGGCATCCAGACCTGGCCCCCGAACTGCTCACGACCGACGCCATGGAACTGGTGACGCGCGCGGACGTGGACCTTGTCATCGAAGTGATCGGCGGCATCGAACCCGCCCGCAGCCTGATCCTTGCGGCGCTCGGGGGCGGCAAGTCCGTGGTATCGGCGAACAAGGCGTTGCTCGCGGAGGACGGCGCGACGCTGCACTCCGCCGCCAGTGACGCCGGCGCTGATCTGTATTACGAGGCCTCGGTCGCCGGAGCGATCCCGCTGCTGCGCCCGCTTCGCGAGTCCTTGGCCGGCGACCGGTTGCACCGCGTCATGGGCATCGTCAACGGGACGACCAATTACATCCTGTCCCGGATGGACGAGACCGGCACCGGCTTCTCCGAGGCGTTGGACGAGGCGAGCGCCCTCGGGTACGCCGAAGCCGACCCGAGCGCCGACGTCGACGGTTTCGACGCCGCTGCGAAGGCGGCGATCCTGGCCGGTCTGGCGTTCCATACCCGGGTCACCGCCGCTGATGTCTATCGCGAGGGAATCGCGAACGTCACCGCTGCGGACGTGGCGAGTGCCAAGGCGATGGGCTGCACAGTGAAGTTGCTCGCCATCTGCGAGCGTACGTCCACTGTGGACGGTGGTGCTGTAGCCGTGCGCGTGCATCCCGCGATGATCCCCCGTACCCACCCGCTCGCCGGGGTCAACGACGCGTTCAACGCGGTGTTCGTCGAGGCGCACGCGGCCGGCGAGCTGATGTTCTACGGCCGCGGCGCGGGGGGTGCTCCCACTGCGAGCGCCGTACTGGGAGACCTCGTCGCCATCGCCCGCAACCGGTTGGCGGGCGCCCGCGGACCCGGGGAGTCGGCGTACGCCGAACTGCCGATCCAGCCGATGGGTGACACCGTCACGAGTTACCACGTGAGCATGGACGTCGCGGATCGGGCCGGCGTGCTCGCTGCCGTGGCGACCGCGTTCGCCGTACACGACGTGAGCATCTCCACGGTGCGACAGGTCGGTCGTGGCGACGAGGCCACGCTGGTCATCGTCACCCACGTCGCCCCCGACCGGGCCCTGTCCGCGACCGTGGAGGACCTACGGCGGCTGGATTTCGTGCGTGCCGTGACGAGCGTGATGCGAGTAGAAGGGCAGCGCTGATGCCCGGTCCGGGCTGGCGGGGCGTGATCGAGGAGTACCGCGAACGACTTCCGGTCACGCCGGACACCCCGGTCGTGACGCTGCTCGAGGGCGCGACGCCGCTACTCCGGGCCGAGACCCTGTCGCAGCGAACCGGCTGCGAGGTGTACCTCAAGGTGGAGGGGGCCAACCCGACCGGCTCGTTCAAGGACCGCGGCATGACGATGGCCATCAGCAAGGCCGTGGAGGACGGTGCCAAGGCAGTCATCTGCGCGTCTACCGGGAACACCAGCGCGTCGGCCGCTGCGTACGCCGCCCGGGCCGGCCTGCTCTGCGCTGTGCTCGTGCCGAGCGGGAAGATCGCCCTCGGCAAGCTCGCGCAGGCACTCGCCCACGGGGCGAAGCTGTTGCAGGTCAGCGGCAACTTCGACGACTGTCTGGCGTTGGCGTCCAAGCTGGCCCAGGACTATCCGGTGTCGCTGGTCAACAGCGTGAACGAGTACCGCATCGACGGCCAGAAGACGGCGGCGTTCGAGATCGTCGACGTGCTCGGCCGCGCCCCGGACGTGCACTGCCTGCCGGTCGGCAATGCCGGGAACATCACGGCGTACTGGAAGGGGTACGCCGAATACGCCGCCGCCGGAGTAGTCCGGAGCAGGCCACGGATGTTCGGGTTCCAGGCCAGCGGCGCGGCACCCATTGTGCGAGGGGAGGTGGTGCGCGAGCCAACGACGATCGCCACCGCCATCAGGATCGGGAATCCGGCTTCGTGGACCCGCGCGGTGGATGCCCGAGATGGCAGTGGCGGCCTGATCGACTCCGTCACCGACCGGCAGATCCTGGCTGCGTACCGGCTGCTGGCCCGCGCTGAGGCGGTCTTCGTCGAGCCGGCCAGCGCGGCCAGCGTGGCCGGCTTGCTGCAGGTGCACGCGCAGGGCCGCCTCGATGCCGGCTCGACGGTGGTCTGCACGCTCACCGGCAACGGGCTCAAGGATCCGCAATGGGCGATCTCCGGCGCACCCGCGCCGATCACGATCGACGTCGACTCCGAAGCGGCAGCACTGGCACTCGGGCTGGACGACACCGGGTGACCGGGATGGTTCGCGTGCGGGTCCCGGCCACGAGTGCCAACCTCGGACCAGGGTTCGATTGTCTCGGGCTTGCGTTGCAGCTGTACGACGAGGTGACGGTCGAGGTCACCGACTCCGGTCTCGACATCGAAATGGTGGGCGAGGGTGCCGCCGACGTCGCGCGTGACGAGTCGCATCTCGTCGTTCGCGCTTTGCGGGTCGGTGCGGAACTGCTCGGCGGACAACCCGCGGGTCTCCGACTGCGAGCCCGCAACGCCATCCCGCACGGCCGGGGCCTCGGCTCCTCGGCGGCAGCGGTGGTGGCCGGGCTGCTCGCTGCTCGCGCGCTGCATCCCGACGGGGCCGGCCGTTTGCCGAATCCAGAGCTGCTTGCGCTCGCGGCGGGGCTGGAGGGGCATCCGGACAACGTCGCCGCCTGCCTGCTCGGCGGGCTCACGGTGGCATGGGCCGTTGGGGACACCGCGATACCGGTACGAGCGGTCCGGCTGGATCCACATCCCGGCGTCCGGCCGGTGCTGTTCGTGCCGGACGTCGCGCTGCCGACGTCGATCGCTCGGGGGCTGTTGCCCGCAACGGTCGAGCACACCGACGCGGCGATCAATGCCGGTCGCGCTGCGTTGCTGGTACACGCGCTGACGATCGATCCCGGCCTGTTGCTGCCGGCCACAGAGGATCGCTTGCATCAGCCCTACCGCGCGCCCGCCATGCCAGCGACCGCGGCGTTGATCGGTCGGCTCCGGAGCTTGGGCATCCCTGCGGTGCTCTCCGGTGCGGGGCCGTCCGTGGCGGCGTTCACCGATATGGACCTCAGCGCGGAGGTCCCGACCGGGTGGGTCTTGCACCGTCTCGCCGTGGACACGGTCGGTGCGGTCGCCACCCGGCTCGCCGGAGCGTAGTGAGTGGAGTCTCGGTACCCTGGGAACACGCGGGGGGCGGTTCGTGTTGTGCGGCTGACGGCCAGCGTCTAGGCTGGGACCGTCAAGCCGCCCGCAGAGGGCGTGCCACCAGCGGAACACGACATCGGGCGAAATGACCACCCCTCGCCGTACCGCTTCTAGCAATCAGTTTGTGCGCTTCACACGGCTCGTCTTTCCGACCTGCTGCTGATCCGCCACACCCCGGCCAGTCTGGCCGACTGTGCTCCACTCGCGTCCGGTCCGTCTGGATCGAGCGCCGCAGGGAAGGACCCGCACTTGAGCGACGCCACCGACCTCTTGCCCGCCGCCGCAGACCGGCGATCGGGCTCCGAGGTCGACCAACCAGCGCCGAACGGCGCGACCCCGGACGTGCCCGCTGCAGCAGCTGGAGCGGCCAAGCCGCGCCGCCGCAGCGAAGGACTGTCCGGCATGGTTCTGTCCGAGCTGACACAGCTCGCCGGAACTCTCGGCATCAGCGGCACCAGCAAGATGCGTAAGAGCGATCTCATCGCCGCGATCCAGCAACGCCAGAACGGTTCGGCACCGGCCGTGAGCAGCGCTGCTGCTAGCGCACCTGCCTCCGCGGGCACCGCGCCGACTCTTGCCGACAGCGCGTCGGCGGCAGCCCCGGCGGTTGCATCGACCGAGGCGGCACCGGCCGCCCGCGCCCCCGAGCGACGGCGCCGCGCCGCCTCACGTCCCGCCGGAACCCCCGAGACCGGCTCCGCCGTCCAGTCGTCGGTCGAGTCGGCTGTCGTGCCGGCTGCAGCTGAGCCCGTTGCCCCCGCGGCCGAGCAGATCGCTGTACGACCCGAGCAGGACCAGCCCGCTCGTGAGCGCACCGTACGTGGCGAGCGCGCCGACGGCGGCCGGGCGGAGCGGGGCGAGCGGCAGACCGCTCGCAACGCCGAGCGAGCCGACCGCGACCGCGCAGGTCAGGACCGGCAGGGTGGCCAGGACCGTCAGGGTGGCCAGGACCGGCAGGGTGGCCAGGAC
>JACCXW010000425.1 GCA_013696785.1 Geodermatophilaceae bacterium
GCGTAGGGCGTTGACCTGTGGCTCGTAGGCGCGCCCGCCGTAGATCGCAAGGGTCCGGACGCTGCGCAACTCACCGGCCGCCGCGATGTCCCTGGCGACCTGGACGCACAGTTCCCGTGTCGGCACGACGACGAGGGCCTGCGGTACGCCGTCGGCTCCCTCGTCCGGTCCGGTGACCCGCTGCAGGATGGGTACGCCGAAGCCGAGTGTCTTGCCGGTCCCGGTGCGGGCTTGGCCGATCAGGTCGTGCCCGGCAAGGGCCAGCGGCAGGGTGAGTTCCTGGATGGCGAACGTGCGCGTGATGCCGTGCCCGGCCAGCGCCTGCACTGTCTCCGGGCGCACGCCGAGGTCGGCGAACAACGGGCTGGTCGGCAGCACGGGGGCGCGGGCGGCGAGCTCTTCGGCCTCGATGTCGGGAGCGCCGGTCTCGGAGTGGTCCAGTTCGACCGCGTCGAGGGTGTCGGGGACGACCGCGGGGGTGCTCGTCGGGGTGATGCCGTCGGTGGGATCGTCGGAACGGAGCGTGCTCAGGGTGCTCAGCCTTTCGTCGGTGGTTCTCGTCGTCCGCTCGCGCGGACGGCGGGCAATACTCACCGGGGCATCCACGCACACAGTGACGGGCAGCGAATCCGCCTATCGAGGCTCAGTCTACCTTCCGCACCCGACGAGTAGGGTCGGCGCGTCCGGATCGGCGTGTGAGATTCGGCGTGTGACTCGGTCGCAATGGTGAGGAGACCACGCTGACCAGCCAGACCGACCCGGCGGTCATCGATCTGCTCGGCGCACTCGCGTACGGCGAGCTGACCGCATTCGACCGCCTGGCCGAGGACGCCAGGCTGGCGCCGACATTGGCCGGCAAGGCCGCACTGGCGCAGATGGCCGCAGCCGAGATCGGGCACTACGCCGTGCTGCGTGGGCAGATCGGTGTGCGTGGCGGGGACGCCGAGCGGGCGATGGCGCCGTTCGTGGCCGCCATCGACGCGTTCCACGACTCCACCCGGCCGACGACGTGGCTGGAGGGCCTGGTCAAGGCCTACGTGGGCGACGGGCTGGCTGCGGACTTCTACCGCGAGGTGGCGCAGTTGCTCGATCCGGATGTCAGGGATCTTGTGCTCGAAGTGCTTGCGGACACCGGCCACGCGGACTTCGCCGTACGCGAGGTACGAGCGGCCATTGCCAGCGATCCTGCGGTCGCCGGCCGGTTGGCGCTGTGGGCTCGGCGGCTGGTGGGCGAAGCGCTGACCCAGTCGCAGCGCGTGATCGCCGAACGCGACGGCCTCGCAGAACTGATCATGGCGGGCACCGGTGACCTCGCCGGTGTGGCCGCGCTGCTCAAGCGGATCACGACTGCCCACTCGCGGCGGATGCAGGCGCTCGGCCTCAGCACGTAGCTGGGCCGGCGAGTCGGGTCAGCCGACGACGAAGCCCACCCGGCGCGGGTCGGCATCCGCGATCTCGACGTAGGCGATCCGCGCTCCGGGCACGATCAATTTGCGGCCCTTGCCGTCAGTGAGGGTGAGAAGGCCGGACTCCGTGCTCACGGCGTCGGCGACGGCTTGTTCCACCTCGGCCGCGGTTTGGGAGCAATCGACGGTGAGTTCCCGTGGTGACTGCTGCACACCGATCTTGACTTCCACCGCTGTCCTCCGGATCACCTGTCAGCTAAGGACTCCGAGGCTATCCCAGCGCCGTACCCGGTGACCGCCACGCCGCCTCGATGATCTCGGACCTGCGCCGCCCCCGGCGTTCGTGATCTCGGGATGCGACCGGCCAGTGCCGGCGAGAACCCGAGATCAGCGAATAGGACCCGGCAGATGCCTGAGATCACGGCGTCGGCGAAACCCTGTCCTGCAGCGGGAAGCCGGAGATCCCGCGCCAAGCCAGCGAGGCCATGAGGGCGACCGCCTCGGCCTTGTCGATCGTGCCTCGGTGATCGAGCCACCAGCGGGCACTCATCTCGGCAAGGCCGGACAGTCCGGAGGACAGCAGCTGTGCGCGGGCCGGGGTGGTGCCGGTGTCCTCGGCGATGGTCGCCGCGGTGGCGCTGACACACGCCTGAACGAAATCGCTGACCCGCTCCCGGACCGCTGGGTCGCTGCGCAGGTCGGACTCGAACAGCAACCTGAACGCCTCGCTCTTGCTGTCCACGAAGTCGAAGTACGCCGCGACCGCGCCTTCCACCCGCAGCCGGTTGTCCGTGGTGGAGGCAAGGGCCGTGCGGATCCGCTGTATCAGCGCTTCGATCTGCCCGTCGAGCAGAGCCAGGTACAGCTCGAGCTTGCCCGGAAAGTGTTGGTAGAGCACGGGCTTGCTGACCCCGGCGCGGTCGGCGATGTCGTCCATCGCCGCTCTGTGATATCCCTGCGCGACGAAGACCTCCTGCGCTGCCTGGAGCAACTGCTCCCGACGCACCATCCTGGGAAGCCGGTTTCCGCGTGGCAGGTCCACGTCTGCGCGGCCGTTTGCCGCGGTACTGCCGCCCCCGCGGGTCATTGCCGGAGCTTACCGGCCGGCGGCATTTCCGTGCACTATCGGCGAATGCGGTATGACGACGTGGTGAAGTACTGCCTTGCCAAGCCCGGCGCCAGCCCGGACGAGCCGTGGCCGGATGACCTCGTGGTCAAGGTTAGCGGGAAGATCTTCGCGTTCCTGGGCGGTACGGACGCGATGGGCGTCAAGTGTGGGCCGACAAAGGAGGCGGCCGCGGAGTGGCGGGAGCGCTATCCGACCGCGGTGTCGGTGATGGCCTACATCGGGCGCTACGGCTGGAACAGCGTCGCGCTCGACGGGACCCTGCCCGAACACGAGGTCCGCGAGCTCATCGATTCCTCCTACGCCGACGTCGTGTCACGGCTGCCGAAGTCCAAGCGTCCGCAGAGCGCGTAGACGGGAGCGTTCTCATCCCTATCTCGCTCATTGGCTCGCCCCCGCGGCTGATACGCGAAGAGACAACCCTCATGTCGGCGCCACGGACCGGCTGTCGTCCCTCGGCCGAGCAACGTCGTACCGTCGCCACGTGACCCGACCCGCTCGACTGTCCGACTCCCGACTCCCCGATCTCGCGCCCCTGCTGCCCCCGTGGCCCGGCGAGCTGGTCGATCTCGACGGTGCCGCCGGCGGAACGGTTTTCCTCCGCCGCACGCCGGCGCGGTCGGAGGCAGCCGAACCGGCGCTGTACGTCCACGGGCTCGGTGGGGCGTCGACCAACTGGACCGACGTGGCCGGACTGCTCGCGGAGCGTTTCGACGGCGAGGCGGTGGATCTGCCCGGCTTCGGCCGTTCGCCCGCGGCGCCGCGCGGTGACTACTCGATCCAGGCGCGGGTGCGGGTCGTGAGCCGGCTCATCGAGGTGCGTGAACGCGGCCCGGTACACCTGCTCGGCAACTCCCTCGGGGGACTTGTCAGTCTCCTCGTGGCTGCCTCCCGCCCCGATCTTGTCCGGACCCTCACGCTGATCAGCCCGGCGATGCCGGCATTCCGGCCGCCGGGACGTTCCGACCCGATGATCCCGCTGCTTCTGCTGCCTGGCCTGTCCCGGCTGGTCGAGCGCCGGTTGTCCCGGCTCAGCCCGGAGGAGCGCGCCCGCGCTGTGATCGACTTGTGCTTCGCCGACCCCTCGCGGATCCCGCAGCAGCGCCTGGCCGAGGCCGCCGCGGAGGTCAGCCGCCGCGCCGAACTGCCGTGGGCGATGGACGCCTTCACGGCCAGCCTGCGCGGCCTCGTCCGCACGTACTTCAGCCGCGGTCCGGGCTCGCCGTGGCGGATGGCGCGTCTGGTCCAGGCGCCCACGCTGGTGATCTGGGGTGACAAGGACCGCCTCGTGCACGTGTCGACCGCGCCGCGCACGGCCGATGCGATCCCGGCCGCGCGACTGCTCGTGCTGCCGAACATCGGGCACACCGCGCAGCTGGAGGATCCGCGTTCGACTGCCCGGGCCGTGCTGGGGCTGGTCGAGGACGCCGAGACCGTGCGGGTCGCGCGCCGAGGACCGACCTGAGCGGTCGCGGCACCGGCCTGTGGCAAGGTGGTCCCCCGTGGGCAGGGTCAGTCGGTTCGTGCAGATCTACGGCTGGCGGGCCTATGCCATCCCGATCCTGGTCGTCGCGACCCTGCTGGCATTGGTGGAAGTGGCCGGCGAGGACTCCGCGGCGCAGACCCCACCGACCAGCGAGCAGCAGTCCTCAGCCAGCACTGACAACGATGGGGTTCCCGGAACGACGACGTCCCCGGGGAGCACGGCGCAATCCACGCCTGCGGCGGAAGCCGAGCCGGTGAACCCGTCGGCGACGTTCAGCGCCGAGCCGGCTACGCCCACGTTCGTGCAGCGCGGCGAGGGGACGCTCAGCGTCGTACCGGGGCGCTCCGCCGTCCTCGGTACCGGTCCGTTGCTGCGCTTTCGAGTCGAGGTGGAGGACGGTACGGACGTTGACGGCGCGGCGTTCGCGCGCGCAGTCGAGGAGACCCTCGGTGACCCGCGTAGCTGGGGAGCCGGTGGGCGGCAGGCCTTCCAACGCGTTGACACGGGACCCTTCGACTTCCGCGTCGCGCTCGTCTCGCCGGACAACGTCAACAGCTTCTGTCCGGGGCTGGACACCGGCGGCTACACGTCCTGCCGATCCGGCGACCGAGCGGTCATCAACCTGGCCCGCTGGGAAACCGCCGTACCCGACTATGAAGGCGACCTCCCCACCTATCGCCAGTACGTCGTCAACCACGAGGTGGGCCACTACCTCGGCAACGGGCACGAGGCATGCCCCGGCGCCGGTGCGCTTGCCCCCGTGATGCAGCAGCAGACGCTTGGCCTGGGCGGTTGCCGGAAGAATGCCTGGCCGTACCCGTGATCGGAGCTCGATCCGACCCGTAGCGGGAACATCGCTCGCGGGCATCCGGTTGTCGCCGACGTACACCGAGAGCCTCTGAAGGAGCGCACGTGTCCCTGCCACCCCTGGTCGAACCCGCCGCCGATCTCAGCGTCGAAGAGGTACGCCGGTACAGCCGCCACCTCATCATCCCCGACGTCGGGATGGCCGGGCAGAAGCGCCTGAAGAACGCGAAGGTGCTCGCCGTTGGTGCCGGCGGGCTCGGCTCCCCGGTTCTGATGTACCTCGCCGCGGCCGGCGTCGGAACCCTCGGGGTCGTCGACTTCGACGTCGTGGACGAGTCCAACCTGCAACGGCAGATCATCCACGGCCAGTCCGACATCGGCCGGTCCAAGGCCGAGAGCGCGCGGGACTCGATCAAGGAGATCAACCCCTACGTCGACGTACGGCTGCACACGGACCGGCTTGACTCCGGAAACGTGATGGAGATCTTCGCCGACTACGACCTGATCGTGGACGGCACCGACAATTTCGCCACCCGCTACCTCGTCAACGACGCCTGCGTGCTGCTGGACAAGCCGTACGTGTGGGGGTCGATCTTCCGCTTCGACGGCCAGGTGTCGGTGTTCTGGGACTCCCACGGCCCGAACTACCGGGACCTGTACCCGGTCCCGCCGCCGCCGGGCATGGTTCCGTCCTGCGCCGAGGGTGGCGTACTCGGTGTGCTGTGCGCGACGATCGGCGCGACCCAGGCCACCGAGGCGATCAAGCTGATCACCGGTATCGGTGAGACGTTGCTCGGTCGGCTGATGATCTACGACGCCCTGGAAATGACCTGGCGCACCATCAAGGTCCGCAAGGACCCGAATGCCGATCCGATCACCGAGCTGATCGACTACGACCTCTTCTGCGGCACGGTGTCCGACGAAGCCAGCGAAGCGGCCCGCGGCTCGACCATCACCGTCGGCGAACTGAAGGACATGATCGACGCGGGCAAGGACTTCTACCTGGTCGACGTCCGCGAGCCGAACGAGTACGAGATCCTCTCCATCCCCGGATCGGTGCTGATCCCGAAGGACCGCATCCTGCGCGGCGAGGCGCTGGCCGAACTGCCACACGACAAGCCCATCGTGTTGCACTGCAAGTCCGGTGCCCGCTCGGCCGAAGCACTGGCCGCGGTCAAGGCCGCCGGCTTCTCCGACGCGGTGCACGTGCAGGGCGGCGTACTGGCCTGGCAGAGCCAGATCGACCCATCGCTTCCGACGTACTGACGCTCGCCGGGGATCGGCCACCGTGTGTGCCGGGACGACTACAGCTAAGTTGGCCGAATCTGCCGCGGGATGACCTGCGGCACTTGCCGACTCTTGGGAGTTCCATGAAGCCTCGAACGAAGGCAATCTGTCCCGGGCACTGCAGAAAGCGGTGACCCTGCCGGACGTTCTGCGGCACCAGCAGAAGTTCCAGACCATCGCCGACCAGAACGGCGGCACCCGCGCGGCCGGCACGCCCGGCTACGACGCCTCGGCCCAGTACGTGTACCGCGAGTTGCGCAAGGCCGGGTACTACGTGGAGTACCAGCCGTTCGAGTTCCCGTTCTTCCAGGAGTTCTCCCCGGCCGAGCTGGAGCAGATCTCGCCCGACCCGACGACGTATGACCTCGTCGACGATTTCGCGACCATGACGTTCTCCGGTTCCGGTGAGGTCACCGCGCCCACCCAGGGCTGTCGACGTCACCATCCGGCCGTTGCCCGAGCCGGGTTCCACCAGCGGATGCGAGGACGCTGACTTTGCCGGCTTCGTGCCCGGCAACATCGCGCTGATCCAACGAGGTACCTGCACGTTCGCCGACAAGGCATTGAACGCCGACGAGGCCGGTGCCAGCGCCGTGATCATCTTCAACGAGGGCCAGGTGGGTCGCACTGAGACCTTGACCGGGACCCTGGGTGCCATCGTCACCGACCTGCCTGTCGTCGGAGTCAGCTTCGACGTGGGTGTGGACCTGGCGAACCCCGATGGCACGGTCGTCCGGGTCAAGACCGACACCGCGTCCGAGCTGCGGATCACCAACAACGTCATGCGCAGACCCGCACCGGCCGGACCAACAACGTCGTGATGGCCGGCGCGCACCTGGACTCCGTCCTCGCCGGACCGGGAATCAACGACAACGGGAGCGGTTCCGCGGCGATCCTCGCGGTGGCACTGCGGTTGGCCACGTTCGAGCCGGTGAACCAGGTCCGCTTTGCCTGGTGGAGCGCCGAGGAACTCGGGCTCGTCGGTTCGACGTACTACGTCAACTCGTTGACGGATGAAGAACGCGGCGACATCAAGCTGTACCTCAACTTCGACATGGTCGGCTCGCCGAACTTCGTGCGCAGCGTGTACGACGGCGACGGCGACGGCGACGGCTCGGACTTCGGGCTGGTCGGGCCTCCGGGTTCCGACGACATCGAGGCGCTGTTCAACGACCACTTCGCCGATGAGACCCTGCCGTTCCAGGCCACTGCGTTCTCCGGCCGGTCGGACTACCAGGCGTTCATCAACAACGGCATCCCGGCCGGCGGCCTGTTCACCGGCGCCGAGGGGATCAAGACCGAAGAGGAAGCCGCGCTGTACGGCGGTGTGGCGGGGGAGCAGTACGACCCCTGCTACCACCAGGCATGCGACAGTCGCACGCCGGTTCAAGACGGTGCGGACGCGTCCCTCTACGCGGCCCTTGCCGCCGAGTACGGACTGATCGGCAACGTCAACCCGGTAGCGCTCGACACGAACGTCGACGCGATCGCCCACGCCGTGGGCACGTACGCCGTGAGCACGGCGTCGGTGACCGAGAGTCTGCCGACGGTCTCGGCAACGGCGCCGGTTCCGGGTCAGGCGGGGGATCTCGCCTCGTAGTTCTCGGCGTGCTTCGTTGACCGCGGCGGCGAACTCATCAAGGTGATGCAGGTCGGCCGCCGTGGCATGCACCACTCGCCAGCGGGCCGCTGCAAGTGCGTTCATTCGCCGGCGATCCTTGCCGAGCTGCCCGCTCTCCCCGTGCCACAGCCCGTCGTACTCGACGGCCACCCGTGCCACTGGGTCTCCCAGGTCCACCCGAGCGACGAAACGACCGCGATGTCGCACGACATATTGCGGTACGAAGCCGGTGCAGCCGCGCAGCACGAGGCCGACCCGAAGCCGTGATTCCTGTGGCGATTCGCTGCGGGCGTCGGCAAGGTGCACCGCTCGCTGAGCTTGCGCGCACCCGCGACTGGGCAACGGCCCGCCAGCCTCCTGTACCAAGCGGGTGGCGCTGACGACGTTTCGAGCCAGCAGGAGATCAAGCGCGGTGACCGCCTCGATGAGGGTTGGAGCGGTGCGGGCAATGTCCATGGCTGTGCGGACCGGACCGGTCGTGCGCAGTCCGTTCCGGTCATCGACGTCCGCTCGGCCAAGCCGCAGCGTGGTGCGTATCCGCAGGCCCGCCACCGGGCCGAACCTGTGCGCGTCGGCAACGAGTACCTCTACTGGGTCGGTAGCGCTCGCGAGCTCCTCCACTCCGTAGAGCCATCCGGCGCTGCGCCCGGCAATCACGGCCTGAGCGGGCATCACCAGTCGAGCGGCGGCGACGTACAGCCCGTGCGTCACCGGCAGCTGTGCGTCGGCGTACACATCACGCAGAAGGCGGCGCCAGCCGGGGCCGCGGAGTTGCTGGCGAGTCAGGTCCCCCCACGCGAGCGCGTCCGTTCCGCGGAACACACGCCCGCGGCCAGCGGCGGCCCGGGCGGCGACAGCAGGCATCCCGTGAGGATGCCCGGCCGGGCCGTGCTAAGCGCCCGCCGTCCACAGGCAAGATCAACTCGGGGTTGTGGTTACGAAAACGGCCGTGAGGCCAACCACAACCCCGAGTTGATCAAGGAACTACGACGCGAGGTCTCCCTCGCGGCCCGGCACCGGCGCCGCTGCCGCGGCAGTCGGCCGATCCTCCGTCACCGAAGCGGTGCTGACGGCGTACGTCCCCACCGCGTGCGCGATGGCGTCGGCGTTGGTATCCAGCGCCAGCGGGTTGAGGTTGCCGATCAGGTCGTACTCGGCGTCCAGGGCGGCGTACAGCGATGCACTCGCGCCGTCCTGCACCGGGGTCCGGCAGTCACACGCCTGGTGGTAGCACGGGTCGTACTGCTCCCCCGCCACGCCGCCGTAGATGGCAGCCTCCTCTTCGGTCTTGAGCCCCTCGGCGCCGGTGAACAGGCCACCGGCCGGGATGCCGTTGTTGATGAACGCCTGGTAGTCCGAGCGGCCGGAGAACGCGGTCGCCTGGAACGGCAGGGTCTCGTCGGCGAAGTGGTCGTTGAACAGCTCCTCGATGTCATCGGAGCCCGGCGGCCCGACCAGACCGAAGTCCGAGCCGTCACCGTCGTACACGCCGCGGATGAAGTTCGGCGAGCCGACCATGTCGAGGTTCAGGTACAGCTTGATGTCGTCGAGTTCCTCCTCCGACAGCGAGGCGACGTAGAAGTTGGAGCCGACCAGGCCCAGCTCCTCCGCGCTCCACCAGGCGAACCGGACCTGGTTGACCGGCTCGACCGCGGCCAGCCGCAGCGCCACCGCCAGAATCGCCGCCGAGCCGCTGCCGTTGTCGTTGATCCCGGGCCCGGCGGAGACCGAGTCGAGGTGCGCGCCGGCCATCACGACGTTGTTGGTCCGGCCGGTGCGGGTCTGCGCGATCACGTTGTTCGTGACGCGGACCTCCGACTCGGTGTCGGTCTTGACGCGAACGACGGTGCCGTCGGGGTTGGCCAGGTCGACGCCCACGTCGAAGCTCGCGCCGACGACCGGCAGGTCGGTCACGATGCCGCCCAGAGTCCCGATCACCGTGTCGGTGCGGCCGGGCTGGCCCTGGTTGAAGATGATGACGGCGCTGGCGCCGGCCTCGTCGGCGTTGACCGCCTTGTCCGCGAACGTGCACGTGCCGCGCTGGATGAGCGCGATGTTGCCGGGCACGAACCCGGCGAAGTCACTGTCCTCGCAGCCGCTGGTGGAGCCCGGCTCTGCGGGCGGCGGGATCTGCACGTCCACCGCCTGGGTCGGCGCGGTGACCTCTCCGGAACCGGAGAACGTCATCGCCGCGAAGTCCTCCACGAGTTCGTACGTCGTCGGGTCCGGAGAGATCTGCTCCAGCTCCGCGGGCGACAGCTCCTGGAAGAACGGCAACTCGAACGGCTGGTACGCGACGTCGTAGCCGGCCTTGCGCAGCTCCCGATAGACATACTGCGCCGACGCGTCGTAGCCGGGAGTGCCGGCCGCGCGGTTGCCGCCGTTCTGGTCGGCACCTGCTGGAACTTCTGCTCGTGCTTCAGGACATCCGGCAGGGTCACGGCCTGTTGCAGCGCCCTCGACAGGTTGCCTTCGTTCGGAGCGGCGGCGGCCGGCGTGCCGGCGACCAGCGCGGCCGCGACCCCGGTGGTCGTGTGCCGCGAGATCGTCGCGGCAGGACTCGGTCAACCTAGCCGTAACCAGCTGGCTACCGGTAGTCGCCGCCGATCACTGAAGAGAGTCAGTACGCCGGGAGTGACGGGTCGATCTGGCTCTGCCAGGCCAGGACGCCCCCCTGCACGTGGACGGCACCGGCGAAGCCGGCGGCCTTGACCGCCGCCAGCGCCTCGGCCGATCGAGCGCCGGACTTGCAATGCAGCACGATCGGCTTGTCGTGCGGCAGTTCGGCCAGCGCCTCGCCGCCCAGGATGCGGTCCTTGGGGATCAGCACCGAGCCGGGGATCTTGATGATCTCGTACTCGTTCGGCTCGCGGACGTCAACGAGCAGGAAGTCCTTGCCGGCGTCGATCATGTCCTTCAGCTCGCCGACGGTGATCGTCGAGCCGCGTGCGGCGGCCGTAGCCTCTTCCGACACCACACCGCAGAATGCGTCGTAGTCGATCAACTCGGTGATCGGCTCGGCGTTCGGGTCCTTGCGGACGTTGATGGTCCGCCAGGTCATCTCTAGGGCGTCGTAGATCATCAGCCGCCCCAGCAGGCTCTCGCCGATCCCGGTGATCAGCTTGATCGCCTCGGTCGCCTGGGTCGCGCCGATCGTCGCGCAGAGCACCCCCAGCACCCCGCCCTCGGCGCAGGAGGGAACCATCCCCGGTGGCGGCGGCACCGGATACAGGTCGCGGTAGTTCGGGCCGTGGGAGTCCCAGAACACTGACACCTGGCCGTCGAAGCGGTAGATCGAGCCCCACACGTACGGCTTGCCGAGGAAGAACG
>JACCXW010000150.1 GCA_013696785.1 Geodermatophilaceae bacterium
CACCCGCACCGCGTCGACGCTGGCTCTGACGTCGTGCACCCGGACTCCCCAGACGCCGGCGGCGGCAGCGAGCGCCGACACCGCGGTGGTCGCGTCGTCGCGGTCGCCGGCCTCGCGGACGACTCCGTCCGCACCGGCGAGCAACCGGCCCAGGAAAGCCTTGCGGGAGGCGCCGACGAGCAGTGGGAACCCCAAGTCCTGCAGCCGGTCCAGCCGGTGTAGTAGTTGCCAGTTGTGCTCAGGGCGCTTTGCGAATCCCAGCCCCGGATCGAGGACCAGTTGCCCGGCCTCGACGCCGGCGGCGAGTGCCGCATCCACCCGCTTGCACAACTCGTCCCGAACCTCCGCAACCACGTCGTCGTACGCCGAAAGCAGGTGCATGTCCCGGCTGTGACCGCGCGAGTGCATGAGGACCCACGGCACGGAGGCGGCACAGACCACCGCCGGCATCCCGGCATCGGCCCGCCCGCCGCTCACGTCGTTGACGAGCACCGCCCCGGCGGCCAAGGCCCGCTCGGCGACGACCGCCCGCGTGGTGTCGATGCTCACCGGGACACCGGCCGCGGCCAGCTCAGTGACAACCGGCAGGATCCGCCGGGTCTCCTCGCCGGCATCGACCCGTTCCGCGCCCGGTCGGGTGGACTCACCGCCGACGTCCACCAGGTCGGCACCCGCGGAACGCATCTGCAGCCCGTGCCGCACCGCCGCGTCCACGTCGGCGTACCGGCCGCCGTCGGAGAACGAGTCCGGGGTGACGTTCAGGACGCCCATGACGAGGGTGCGACCGGGCGGCCTGCGGAGGAAGTCGGCCATCGCTCAGCGGCCGAGGATCAGGCTCATCGCCTCGGCTCGGGTCGTCGCACTCTGCCGCAGGCTCCCTCGTACAGCGGAGGTGACCGTGCGCGACCCGGGCTTGCGAACGCCGCGCATGGAGATGCACAAGTGCTCCGCGTCGATCACCACGATCGCCCCTCGCGGTTCGAGCCGGCGCATCATTGCGTCAGCGATCTGGCTGGTCAACCGCTCCTGCACCTGAGGCCGGCGGGCGTACAGGTCGACGAGGCGGGCCAGCTTCGACAAGCCGGTGATCCTTCCCTCGGCGTTCGGGATGTACCCGACGTGCGCGGCGCCGTGGAAGGGGACGAGGTGATGCTCGCAGGTGCTGTACAGCTCGATGTCCTTGACGATGATCATCTCCTCGTGACCCTCGTCGAAGACCGTCTGCAGAACGCTGTCCGGGTCGGCGTACAGGCCGGCGAAGATCTCCTTGTACGAGCGGGCGACGCGGGCCGGCGTTTCCTTCAGACCGGGCCGGTCCGGGTCCTCTCCCACGGCGAGCAACAGTTCACGTACCGCCGCCTCGGCCCGTTGCAGGTCCACGCCACCCACCGGGGCGGCCCCAGCGGTGTCGTGCACGCCTACTGCGACTTCTGCAAGGACGGTGCCACGTGGTCGTCGGGAACGTGCTGCGGGTGCCCGTTGCTGGGCGCGCGGGCTTCCTCGGCCTGCTGTGACGGCGTCTGAACAGGGGGCTGCTCAGAAGGGGTGCGCTTGCCGAAGCCGTTGAACGGCGCCAGCGGCGGGCGCTTGTCCACGCGGGCCGCGATCCGGCGCATGTCCTCCTTGTTCAGCGTCTCCTTCTCCATCAACTCGAGCACGAGCTCATCGAGGACATCGCGGTACTCGACCAGGATCTCCCACGCCTCGTCGTGCGCGGCCTCGATCAGCGCGCGGATCTCCCCGTCGATGTCGGCAGCGACGGCGTCGGAGTAGGTCCGCTGGTGGCCCATGTCCCTACCGAGGAACGGCTGAGCATCCGACGATCCGTACTTCACTGCGCCGAGCTTCGCGCTCATGCCGTACTCGGTGACCATGGAACGGGCCAGCGCGGTCGCCTTTTCGATGTCGTCCCCAGCCCCAGTCGTGGGCTCGTGGAAGACGAGCTCCTCGGCGGCGCGGCCACCCAGGGCGTAGGCCAGCGTGTCGATCATCTCCGAGCGGGTCTGGGTGTAGCGGTCCTCCGTCGGCAGTACCAGGGTGTGTCCCAGTGAGCGGCCGCGCGGCAGGATCGTCACCTTGTGCAGGGGCGCGAGTTTCGGCAACGCCCAGGCGACCAGCGCGTGCCCGCCCTCGTGGTAGGCCGTGACCTTCTTCTCATCCTCGCTCATGGCCCGGGTCTTGCGCTCGGGACCGGCGATGACCCGGTCGATCGCCTCCTCCAGCGCGAAGTCGTCGATCGTCGTACGGCTGAATCGCGCGGTCAGCAGCGCGCCCTCGTTGATCACGTTCGCGAGGTCGGCGCCGGTGAAGCCGGGGGTACGGCGGGCTACGGTGTCGAGGTCCACGCCCGGGGCGAACGGCTTGCCCTTGGCGTGCACCCGCAGGATCGCCTTGCGGCCTTCGAGGTCGGGGCGGTCCACGGCGATCTGCCGGTCGAAGCGGCCCGGACGCAGCAGGGCAGGGTCGAGGATGTCGGGGCGGTTCGTGGCAGCGATCAGGATGACGCCGCTCTTGACGTCGAAGCCGTCCATCTCCACGAGCATCTGGTTCAGCGTCTGCTCACGCTCGTCGTGCCCACCGCCCATGCCGGCGCCGCGGTGCCGGCCGACGGCGTCGATCTCGTCCACGAAGATGATCGCCGGAGCGTTGTTCTTGGCCTGCTCGAAGAGGTCGCGCACACGGGAAGCGCCGACACCGACGAACATCTCGACGAAATCCGAGCCGGAGATCGAGTAGAACGGGACGCCGGCCTCACCGGCAACGGCGCGGGCCAGCAGAGTCTTGCCGGTGCCGGGCGGGCCGAAGAGCAGGACACCCTTGGGGATCTTCGCACCGATGGCCTGGTACTTGGCGGGGTTCTGCAGGAAGTCCTTGATCTCCTGCAGTTCCTCGATCGCCTCGTCCACGCCGGCGACGTCGGCGAAGGTCGTCTTCGGCGTGTCCTTCGTGACGAGCTTGGCCTTGCTCTTTCCGAAGTTCATGACCCCGCGGCCGCCACCCTGCATCGAACTCATCAGCCAGAAGAGCAGGAGCAGCAAGATGATGAACGGCACGACGCTGATCAGGATCGACACCAGGATGTTGTCCTGGCTGACCTCGGTGTCGAACGACCCGGCCGAACCGCCCTCGGTGGAGCGGATCAGGTCGAAGATGTCGCGGGCGGCCTCCGCCGGGTAGGCGGCCGTCACTTTCATGTTGCCGTCGACCGCATCCTTGAGCGTGACGGAGAGGGTCTGCTCTTTGTCGTTGATGACGATCGAGTCGACGTTGCCGTCCTCGATCTGTGCCAGCACGACGGAAGTCTTGACTTCCTCGAACCCGTCGTTGCCCTGGAACAGCGAGGGCAGCAGCAGCGCCAGGAGCACCGCAGTGCCCACCCAGAACCATGGTGAACGGAAGATGCGCTTTCGTTCCATCGACGATGCGGGAGCCTGCTGCCCCCGGTCCTCCTGCCTGACGGTGCGCGGCACGCGCGCGAGGGACCTTCGGACTACCCCGAATGTGAGATCTCCCGGCACACGAACGGTACACCGGGTCACGCTGGGATAGCTGTCTTGTCCAACGCCCGCACGCGCACGGACGTTCCTGTCAGTCGCTGTAGACCTCCGGTTTGAGCAGGCCGATGTAGGGCAGGTCACGGTAGCGCTGGGCGTAGTCCAGGCCGTAGCCGACGACGAACTCGGTGGGGATGTCGAAGCCGACGTACTTCACCGGCACCTGCACCTTGATGGCGTCGGGCTTGCGCAGCAGCGCGACGACCTCCAGCGAAAGCGGCCGCCGGCTGTGCAGGTTCTTCAGCAGCCAGGACAGCGTCAGCCCGGAGTCAATGATGTCCTCGACGACGAGGACATGCTTGTCGGAGATGTCACGGTCCAAGTCCTTGAGGATCCGGACGATCCCGGAAGATGAGGTCGAGGAGCCGTACGACGAGATCGCCATGAAGTCCAGTTCGGTGGGGCGTGACAGTGCCCGGGCCAGATCCGACATGAACATGACCGCGCCCTTGAGGATCCCGACGAGCAGGATTTCGCGGTCGGCGTAGTCGGCGGAGATCGTGGCGGCCAGCTCGACGGTCTTGGCGGCGATCTGTCGCTCGTCGATCAAGACCTTCTCGATTTCACCGTCGTACACGTGTGCTCTCCCGACTCATGAGCCCGCCTGCAGGTGCAGCCTGCCAGACGCCCGGTACACCTCCCAGCCGCCCGGGAGCGCGACCTCGCCCTGCCCGTGCCAGTCGACGAGGAGGGCATCGACCGCGCCCAGGTGCGCGGCGGTCAGGCCGACGACACCCGCGAGCCAGAGCCGGAGCAGCCGGCGCCGCACAGCGGGATGAAGCCCCGCGAATACATCCACGTCGGGGGCGGCGTCTCGCAGCCCGTCCACGGCGAGATCGGCCACGATCACGTCGAGGGCATCGCAGTCCTCGCGCAGCAGGTCGGCCGTGCGAGCCAACGCGGCGGCCACCCCCCCGTTCAGCACGTCGTCCATCAGCGGTAGCAGCTCGTGCCGGACGCGGACCCGGGTGTACGCCGGATCGCTGTTGTGCGGGTCGTCCCAGACCGGCAGTCCTTCGGCAACGCAGGCGGCGCGAGTCGTCGCCCGACGGACGGGCAGCAGCGGCCGCAGCCACGGAAAGCGGGCGGCGGACATTCCCGCCAACGACCGCGGTCCGGATCCGCGACCCAGCCCGATCAGCACCGTCTCGGCCTGATCGTCGAGAGTGTGCCCCAGCGCGACCCAGCCGCCGCGTTCGGACTGCGTCGATTCCAGCGCGGCGTACCGGGCCCGCCGGGCCGCGGCCTCGGGACC
>JACCXW010000153.1 GCA_013696785.1 Geodermatophilaceae bacterium
CGATGTCCGCGCCGGGCCACCGTTCGCTGTCCCCGGCCTGGCCGTGCCTGATCAGCAGAAAGCGCACCGCTTCTATGGGCACCGCGAGCAGACCGCCGACGAGGGCCCGGTCGCTGGGGTAGCTCAGGCGCTGCACGGACTCCGCGGGTGTGAGCCACTCCATCCCGTCGGTCTCGTCGTTGGCGACGAACTCACCGGTGGCCCGCATGGCCCAGTACTCCACCGTCTTCGGGCCTTCGGAGGACAGATAGCTCGTGCGCGGGAGCCGGCGGCCGACGACCACCGCAAGGCCCGTCTCCTCCGTCACCTCGCGGACGGCAGCGAGCAGCGGCAGTTCGCCGGGTAGGAGCGTGCCCTTGGGGAATGACCAGTCGTCGTACCGCGGACGGTGCACGACCGCCAGCCGGAGTTCGCCGTCATCGCGGCGCCACGGCACGCCGCCTGCGGCGGCGAGTGGATCGGGCGACACAGTTCAGTCGGTCCGGTTCTTGTGCGCGATCATCAGCTCGAGCTGGTAGTCGGTGCTGCCCTTGGTGTGCTCCCAGTTGCCGTCCTGCCGCAGATCCCAGGCGATGGTGTCATCGCGCATCGCTGTCTCGAACATGTCGCGTAGGTGGTCCGCGCCGGTCGGGTCGCCGACCCGGAGGAGCACCTCGACCCGGCGGTCGAGATTGCGATGCATCAAGTCGGCGCTGCCCAGCCACCACTCGGGGGAACCTCCATTGCGGAAGCACATCGCGCGCGAGTGCTCCAGGAAACGGCCGACGATCGACCGGACCCGGATGTTCTCCGACAGGCCGGTCACTTCCGGACGCAGCGTGCAGATCCCCCGGACCAGCAGCCGGATCGGCACTCCGGCGTTGGACGCGCGGTACAGCGCGTCGATGAGCTCCTCGTCCACCAACGAGTTGACCTTGATGTCGATGCCGCATTCCTCGCCGGCCACAGCGTGACTGGTTTCCCGCTCGATCCTCTCGAGCAGACCTGTCCTGATGCCGTACGGCGCCACCAA
The DNA here is from genome assembly GCA_013696785.1 of Geodermatophilaceae bacterium. GTDB lineage: Bacteria > Actinomycetota > Actinomycetes > Mycobacteriales > Geodermatophilaceae > JACCTY01. The sequence goes on from JACCXW010000153.1 coordinate 1,013, forward strand.
CAGGCTGCGGTAGGACGTCTGCCGCGAGTATCCGGTCAATGCGTTGAACAAGTCGGTGAGGTCGGCGCCGACACGGGGGTCGGCGGTGAGCACGCCCAGGTCCTCGTACAGTCGGGCCGTCGTCGGGTTGTAGTTCCCGGTCCCGATGTGGCAGTAGCGGCGCAGTGCCCCGCCTTCCCGGCGTACGACGAGGGCTGCCTTGCAGTGTGTCTTCAGACCGACCAGGCCGTAGACGACGTGGCAGCCGGCGCGCTCCAGCATCTTGGCCCAGCTGATGTTGGCCTCTTCGTCGAACCTCGCCTTCACCTCGACGAGTACGACGACCTGCTTGCCGGCCGTCGCGGCCTCCGCGAGCGCCTCGACGATCGGGGAGTCACCGGAGGTCCGGTACAGCGTCTGCTTGATCGCCAGCACGTCCGGGTCGACGGCGGCCTGCTCGATGAAGCGCTGCACGCTGGTCGCGAACGAGTCGTACGGGTGGTGGACGAGCACGTCGCCCTCGCGCAGGGTCGCGAACACGCTCTTCGCGGTCTCACCCTCACTCAGTCGCGGGTGGGTGGCTGGAACGAACGGCGGGTCCTTGAGGGCCGGAGCGTCGAAGTCGTAGAGCGACCACAGCGCGGACAGGTCGAGCAGACCGGGAACCCGCAGGACGTCGGCGTAGCTCATGTCCATCTCGCGGATCAGCAGGTCCAGCATGTGCTGGTCCATCGTCTCGCCGATCTCGAGCCTGACAGCCGGGCCGAAGCGACGGCGTGCGAGTTCGCGCTCGAGGGCCTGCAACAGGTCCTCGTCCCGGTCCTCCTCGACTTCGACGTCGGCGTTGCGGGTGACCCGGAACAGGTGGTGTTCACCGACGTCCATGCCCGGGAACAGCGATGACAGGTGGGCGGCAATGAGTTCTTCCAGCGGAAGTACCGTCTGTCCGTCAGCGACTGGAACGAACCGAGGCACGTTGTTCGGCACCTTGACCCGGGCGAAGCGCTCGGCCCCGAGAGCCGGGTCGCGCACGATGACGGCGATGTTCAGGGACAGCCCACTGATGTAGGGGAACGGGTGCGCGGGGTCGACCGCGAGCGGCGTAAGCACCGGGAAGATCCGCTCCCGGAAGTACTCCCGCAGCTGCGCGGTGTCGTCCTCGGACAACTCCGCCCAGTGCAGGATCCGGATGCCTTGCTTTTCGAGCTCGGGCTGTACGACGTCGGCGAACAGCCGCGCGTGCCGCTCGACCAGGTCCCGGGTGCGCTCGGCGATCAGCTCCAGCTGCGCCCGTGGAGACAGACCGTCCGCGGAGCGGACCGAGATACCGGTGCTCTGCCGCCGCTTGAGGCCGGCGACGCGCACCATGTAGAACTCGTCCAGATTGCTTGCGAAGATCGCCAGGATCTTTGCTCGCTCGAGTAGCGGCGCGTGCGAGTTCTCGGCCAGACCCAGCACCCTGGCGCTGTAGTCCAGCCAGGACAGCTCACGGTTGAGGAACCTGTCGGCACCGAGGACGTGCTCCTCGGGCGGGGGGATGGCTGTGCTGACCATGACGCGATGATGCCCTAGCCAGGTGAACGAAGCGTGAGGATGGTGATCATCTCCACCCGGTCCGCACCCGTCTCCATTCGCACCCGCTGCCCCGGACGGAGCAGCCGCAGACCGCCGGCCGCGAAGGCTGCACCGTCGAAGTCCACCGGGCTGCCGTCGTCCAGCAGCACCGATCCGGACTGCGTGTACGGGTCGAAGGCACGAACGGTGCCCTGCAGTTCGGAGCCCATCGGCCCAGACTAGGGCCGCTCCCGACGTCGAGCGTTCATGATCGTGAGTGTGGATTCGGGCCAAATCCCTGACTCCACACTCATGATCAAGGAATGGGTCTGCGCACTTCGGATGTCACCCCCGAGCGGGCCAGGCACTGTAGGCCAACTCGCCCTCAGGCATCGCGGCCTGCAGCTCGGCCAGTCGACTGCCGTCCACGCGCCTCCGGCCGGTGGCCATCTCCCCGCGTTCGTCCAGATACCAGGACTCGTGCCACCATCCTGCTGCCAGGACGAGACGCTCGCCAAAGCTGCCGGCCACCAGCGCGTCGAGTTGTACACGGAGCCGCCCCGTGCATTCCTCAACGGTCTCGGCGCACCCGTCGCATCCACAGACCGGTTCATGCATCCAGCCGCCGCTGCCCATACGGACGATCAATCCCGGAAACGCGTCGAAAACGATCGCCAGCCGACCCGCCGAAGCGTCAGCGGGGATCAACCGCACCCCGACTGCCGGTCCGACACCGTGCTGATCTGGCTCGTTGAAGGTCTCCCGGGTCACGTTGAATCGGCGCTCCAACTCGGCCAGCAACTCGGGTGCGGCCGCGTGCAGAGGCGCGTAGCGCCCTGGATCGGTCACCCGGCCGTAGGCCTCGTCCACACGGTGTTTCTGCGCTTATTGCGTGCTGCGACACAGCAGCGAGGTCGTCGCCAGCACGATGTCCGTGGCGCTGCCGAGGCCGAGGGCGTGCGCGGCCAGCAGATCCTCGATCGTGTCGACGTCGCGACGAAGCCCCGGCCAGTCGCCGTCCAACGGGACCGCCCCGGCCTGGGCGTGCTCGGCGGCCGAGCCGGCGCCGTAGCGGGGATCCAGGACGCCCTCGCGTGCCGTCAGCAGCGTCGTACCGGTGCCGGATGCGTCTGGGACGAAGGACCGGTGATGCCTGGTCGCGGCTATCAGTGCCGCTTGCAGCTGGCCAGGCCTCAGCGCCGGGAGGTCGCTCGGCAAGGCCGCAACCCCATGCGGGCCGGCGATCCCGAGGGCGTACGACCCGCCGCTGCGGACCGCCTCGTTCAAGCCACCCGGTCGTACGTCGGGGCGCACCATTGCTCCCAGCGCGCTGACTGCTGCCCGCACCGCCTCGTCGTCGGTCACGACGATCACTCGGCCCACGCCACAAGTCGCGAGCGCCGACGCCACGGTGTCCTGCACGAACGCCAGCGCCAGCCCCGATTGGACCGGTCCGCCGAGTCGGGACTTGGCGACCGCGAGCCCCTTGACGGGTATCACGAGCGACCAGGCCATGACCGGAATCCTGCCAGCGCGGCGACGCGGCTGCGGGCCGGGGCAAGACGCCCCGGCCCGCAGTCCTCGTCCAGGTCACTCCAGACAGATGCCGCGGTCCACCGTTGTCTGGTTGCCGAACGTCACGCTGTTCACGATGGCTCGGTCGGTGATGGTCAATCGGACCACGTACCCGCACGGCGCGATCAGGGGATCGCTGAAGTCCAGCGTGAACGGTGTGCCGAAGAACGGCGTCTGCGTGCCCGCACTGATCCCGACCGACAGTGGGATCGGCGGGATCGGACCGCCAGGACCACCCAGGACGGCGAAGGACCAGCTGTGGAAATGCCCGTCGCGCGCGACGAAGGTTCCGTTGAGCGGCCCGTGCGGGACCCGGCAGGCCCCACCCGTGTTGAGCTCCAGGTCTCCGGCATTCGTCGTGTCGCTCAGCAACGCGACGTTCTTCACCGTGTTGTCCATCCGCGTCCGAGCGGTGTCCACCACGTTGCCGGCGAGATCGAACTCCAGCGTGTAGTCCCACCGGTCGTCACCGCCGGGTGAGATGACGCCGAGCAGGCCGAGGGAGTTCGTCAGGAACGTCGGCCACGACACCCAGCCCGTGATCGGATCCGGTGTCACCGTCGCCGGGAAGCCACCGGAGGTCGTGACCGCGAACGGCGTGGTCAGCAACTGGCTGCCGCCGCTGTCCACGTTGGTGGCCCGGATGCGGTACTGGTGCCCGGCCAGCGCCGGATCGTTCGGCCCGTACAGCTCGACCTCGCCGGCGAAGGGGCAGTCGTCCGGAAGCGGCGTCGGCGACGTGCCCAGCACGGCGCCGGGCGAGGTCAGGCCGCTGACCAGATCGATCTTCTGGGACGAGACGCCGCCGACGATCGTGAAGCGGGCCGTCCCGTCGTACCGCGGGCCGGGCTCGATCTGGACGTGGCGGTCGATCCGGTTTCCCCACACGGGGACGTCGTCGGGGTCGGTGGTCGACGGCGGGCTGTTCCACGAGAGCACGGCCCGGACCCGTCGCAGCACCGGCTCGTCGCAGTGCCGGCGGAGCGCGCCGAGGTCGACCGGGAGGATGGCCGCGTAACAGAGGCCGTCCTTGAGCTCGTCGTAATCGTGCACCGTGGTTGCGACCGTGCCGAGGTACTCGTACCTGCAGTCGTTGCCCCAGTCCGCCCAGAAGGCGACGTACTCGGGGCTGCCGGCGCTACACGGCGGACCGGAGTAGCCGCTGGCACGCTTGAGCTGGAACGTCGCCACGAGTGACTGCAGGCCGGCGTCGAGGCCCAGGCAGGTCAGTTCCTCGTAGGTGATGTCACCGGTGGTGTCCTCGACCAGCTTGAGCACGTCGCCGAGGTCGATGCCGGCGGCCTGCGCCGAGAGCGTGGACGCGGACAGCTCGAGCAGGCCACCGGCCGGGCTGGCCGAGACTGACATCAGGGTCGGGAACGCGAAGCGGTGCGCCGGGACCTTGTCCGCCTTGTAGCGGCGGGCCAGCAGCTCCATGCTCATCGGCAGCAGCGGTCCGGGGTCCGGCTGCGGATGCGGCGGCTCGTGCAGCACCAGCGGCGGGATGAGTTCGAGGACGTCCTTGGGCAGCTTGTCGACGATGTCGGGGAAGACGAAGCGCCGCGGAGAAATCTGGGCACGGCATTCGTGCACGTTGCCCCAGGGCGGCGGCCAGTCCGGCTGGTTCGCCGGCGGCTGCAGGTTCCACGACAGGATCGCGCGGACGAGCGGCAGCACCGGGCGGCCGCACCAGTCGCGCCGCGGAGTGTGGGGCACGCCGCAGACGTAGCTGAGCGGGTGCGTCGACTCGTCGTGGCAGTCCACTCCGAGCGGAAGGTCGTGCACGTTGATCGCCGAGACGCCGGCGTCCTCCCAGCCGGCGCCGTAGTCGATGTAGAAGCGCACGTGCTCGAAGGAACCGGGGGTGCAAGGCCCGCCCGAGTAGCCAAAGGAGCGCTTGACGGTGACCGTGGCCTCGATGCGGTCCCGGGAGGGGCTGTACGAGACGCAGGTCAGTTCCTCGTAGCCGACATCACCGCTCTTGGCGTCGATGACCTCGAAGCCCTGGTCCGGGAAGGAGCCGAAGTAGTTCGGGTTCGTCGCCAGAAGCTGGCGGAAGCTGTGTCGTGCGGGTTCGAGCCGGTCGTACTGGATCGTGTCCGGGTGTTCACCAGCGTGTGTCATGTGCGGCAGTCCTTTCTTGTTCGAGGCGCCCGGTGGCGCACCGATTGCTGCAAGGACGCGCGGCGGGAAGCGGTGATACACCGGCGCGGGGTCTGCGGTGTGGCGTTCTCGACATGGGAGGCGGCGGCAGGCCAGACTCGCCGGGTGGCGAGGGCGGCAGGGCGGCAGACGGGTCGCGGTGGCCGGGGGCCGCTGGGCTTCTGGATGCGGCTGTGTGTGATCGTCGTGCGGCCGGTCACCCGCCTGATGTTCCGTTTCAGCTGGGGCGGTCAACAGCACCTGCCGCCGACCGGTGGTGTGATCCTGGTCGTGAACCACGTGTCGCTGCTGGACCCGTTCACGGTGGCCCGTTTCACCTGGGATGCCGGGCGGATACCCCGTTTCATGATCAAGGAGAGCTTGTTCGGAGTCTTCTTCATCGGCGCGGCGCTGCGAGGTGCCCGGCAGATCCGGGTACGGCGCGGCACGAACGCCGCGAACACGGCTCTGCGGGCCGCCGAGGAGGCGTTGGAGGACGGTGAGGCAGTCGTCGTCTATCCCGAGGGGACCGTGACCCGCGACCCCGATTGGTGGCCGATGCTGGGCAAGACCGGACTGGCAAGGCTGTGGCTGGCCACTGGCGTACCGGTCATCCCGATGGCGCAGTGGGGGCAGCAGCGGGCTTGGGACTATCACAGCGGCAGGCTGCGGCTGTTCCCGCGCAAGAAGGTGGTGGTGGTCGCCGGTGCGCCCGTCGACCTGTCCCGTTTCCGCGGCCGACCCCTGACACCCGAGCTGCTGCGCGAGATCACCGACGCCGCATTCTCGGCGGTGCGCGATCTGGTCGCGGTCGAGCGCGGCGAGGCGGCACCCGATGCCTTCTTCGTCGGCGGCGATCGGGCAGCATCGTGACGAGGGCCGCAGTGCTCGGCGCCGGCTCATGGGGTACGGCATTCGCCCGCGTGATGGTGCATGCCGGCTGCTCGGTCACCCTGTGGGCGCGGCGACCGGAGCTGGCCGACGTCATCGACAAGCAGCACGAGAATCCTGAATACCTGCCGGGGATCCAGCTGCCGTCAGCCCTTCAGGCCACCTCCGACCCGGAGCAGGCCCTGTTCGATGCCGACGTCGTCGTACTAGCCGTGCCGTCGCAGACCGCGCGGCAGAACCTCTCGGGCTGGGTGCGTCTGCTGCCGCCGGAGGCGACGCTCGTCAGCCTGATGAAAGGCATCGAGCTCGGGACCGCCAAGCGGATGAGTGAGGTGATCAGCGAGGTGGGCGGCGTACCGCTGTCGCACGTCGCCGTGGTCACCGGCCCGAACCTGGCGCGCGAGATCGCCGAGGAACAGCCGGCCGCGACGGTTGTGGCGTGTTCGGACCACGACCGGGCAGTGGCGCTGCAGGAGTCGTGCCAGACGCCCTACCTGCGCCCCTACACGAACACCGACGTCGTCGGCTGCGAACTCGGCGGCACGGTGAAGAACATCATTGCGCTGGCCTGCGGCATGGCCGAAGGGATGGGGTTCGGTGACAACACACGGGCCTCGATCATGACCCGTGGACTCGCCGAGACCGCACGGCTGGGTCTGGTGCTCGGCGCCGAGCCGTCCACGTTCGCCGGGCTGGCCGGTCTCGGCGATCTCGTCGCCACCTGCTCTTCGCGGCTGTCGCGGAACCGGACGTTCGGCGAGCGGCTGGGACGCGGCGAGACGTTGGAGCAGGTGCTCCGGGCGACGAACCAGATAGCCGAAGGCGTCAAATCCTGCCGGTCGGTGCTCGACCTCGCGCAGGCACATGGCGTGGACATGCCCATCACCGAAGCCGTTGTCGGCATCTGCCACAACGGTGAGCGCGCGCCGGACGTCCTTCGGCGAGTCATGCGACGGGAGCCGAAACCCGAATGAGCAAGGTCAGGGACACCGACGGCGACAGCACCCGGGTGGTGAGTGCCGGCCACCCCGCGGCGGTTGCCGGCCAGCCGTTCCTGCCGGGGCCGGTGTTCGCGGCGCCGTACCACCTCGGAGAGGGGGAGCGGTATTACGGCCGTTACGAGAACCCGACTCTCGACGCCTTCGAGGCAGCACTGTCCACTCTGGAGGGTGGGGCGGCCGTCGTGTTCCCGTCCGGAATGGCCGCGATCGCCGCCGTTCTCCTGACGAGCCTGCGTCCGGGCGACCGGGTCGTCGTCCCGGCCGACGGCTACTTCGGCACCAGAATTTTTGCGCACGAGGAACTGGCCCGCTTCGACATCCGGGTCGAGGAACTGTCCACCGTAGAACTCGACGAGGTCGCGGGCGCCGGTGGTCTGGAGGGCGTGGCGTTGCTGCTGGTCGAGTCGCCCAGCAACCCCAGGCTCGACGTGTGCGACGTGGAGGCGGTGACGCAGGCCGCCCACGACAGCGACTGCCTGGTCGCGGTCGACAACACGACGGCGACGCCGCTGGGGCAGCGGCCGCTGGAACTCGGTGCCGACTTCAGCATCTCGGCGGACACCAAGGCCATGACCGGGCACAGCGATCTGCTGCTCGGCCACGTGGCGACGAGCAACCCCGAACGCGCAGCCCGGGTGCGGTCCTGGCGGACCCGGGCGGGGCCGGTGCCCGGGCCTTTCGAGGTCTGGCTCGCGCATCGCTCGCTGGGCACGCTGGCGCTGCGCCTGGACCGGCAGGCCGCCAACGCC
>JACCXW010000165.1 GCA_013696785.1 Geodermatophilaceae bacterium
CGCTCCTCGAAGTCACCGCGGTAGCGCGAGCCGGCCACCAGGGCGCCGAGGTCCAGCGTGTACAGCTGCTTGTCCTTGAGCGTCTCCGGCACCTCGCCCTTGACGATGCACTGGGCCAGGCCCTCGACGACGGCGGTCTTGCCGACACCGGGCTCGCCGATGAGCACCGGGTTGTTCTTGGTGCGGCGGCTGAGCACCTGCATCAGCCGCTCGATCTCCTTCTCCCGTCCGATGACGGGGTCCAGCTTGGATTCGCGAGCGGCCTGCGTCAGGTTGCGACCGAACTGGTCGAGCACGAGCGACGTCGACGGCGTCCCCTCGGACTGCCCGCCGGTACTGCCGGAGGGCTCCTTGCCCTGATAGCCCGAGAGCAGCTGGATGACCTGCTGGCGGACGCGGTTCAGGTCGGCGCCGAGCTTGACCAGCACCTGGGCAGCGACGCCCTCGCCCTCGCGGATGAGCCCAAGCAGGATGTGCTCGGTGCCGATGTAGTTGTGGCCGAGCTGCAGCGCTTCGCGCAGGGACAGCTCGAGCACCTTCTTCGCACGCGGGGTGAACGGGATGTGCCCGCTCGGCGCCTGCTGGCCCTGGCCGATGATCTCCTCGACCTGCTGGCGCACACCCTCCAGCGAGATGCCGAGTGACTCCAGCGCCTTGGCGGCGACGCCCTCACCCTCATGGATCAGCCCGAGCAGGATGTGCTCCGTGCCGATGTAGTTGTGGTTGAGCATCCTGGCTTCTTCTTGGGCCAGGACGACGACCCGACGCGCCCGGTCGGTGAACCTCTCGAACATTCAAATACTCCTCACTGCCCTAGCGGCGCCCGACCCGATGGGTCGGCGCACCGCGACAGACCCGCGTGCTTGCCTACGTGCCGGTCCGGTCCACTCTATCCGCGCAGCCAACGGACTGACGGGTGCGCAGGTGTTCTGACACCGTGCTCAACCGGGTGAGACTGGGAAAGTGTTCCGGGAGACGCTGCGCTGTGAGCGAAACCGTGGCGACGAGGGGTGCGGGATCGCGGAGTCAGCCAGCGGGGATTAACACCGGGTGCCTGCCGAATGCCTCCAGTGCGCGGCCCCAAAGCACCGAGAGGGATCCACAGAGGTACTGCCCTGCCGATTCCGGCGGGCACGCAATGGCGCCCGACAAACCTGCCTCACCCCAGCCCTATGTCAGGACTGTGGTGACCGAACGCGACTTCACCGTCGCAATCCATTAGACGACGGGGCGTCAAATGGGAGACGGAGCAGTGGTCTCATGAAGTCGGCCACCCGGGGCCGGCTCAGAATGCGATCTCAGCTTGCGGCGTGATATGCCTCGACGATCGTTGCGGGGATCCGGCCGCGATCGCTGACGCTGTGGCCGTTTCGCCGCGCCCAGGCTCTGATTGCCTGTGTCTGCTCACGATCGGTTGTTGCCGGTGCCCTGCCTCGTGGTCCGCTGCCGCGCGCGCCTGAGCGGCCGATTCGATGCGCGGCGCCGACGTAACCGGCCATCGCATCGCGCAACGCGGCCGCATTCTTGCTGGACAAGTCGATTTCGTACGACGAACCATCGAGACCGAATGCGACGGTCTCGTCGGCCTGCCCGCCGTCGATGTCATCGACGAGTATGACCTGGGTCCTTCGTGCCATGCTGAACTCCTATGAGGTCTAAGCCAGTGGGGTGCGCCCATTCAATCACGCTACTGGCCCGGACGCTAATAAGGTCGAACTAACGGGAACAGAATCGTGTCACGCACTCCCAATCCCGTGAACGCCATCAGCAATCGGTCGATACCCATCCCCATTCCGCCCAGTGGCGGCATACCGTATTCCAGCGCGGTCAAGAAGTCCTCGTCGAGCGACATCGCTTCCGGGTCACCGGCGGCGGCCAACCGGGCCTGCTCCACGAAACGGGCTCGCTGCACGATCGGGTCGGTCAACTCCGTGTACGCCGTGGCGGTCTCCACGGCGCCGACGTACAGATCCCATTTCTCGCTCACCCCTGGGGTCGAGCGGTGGGCCCGCGTCAGCGGCGAGGTCTCCTGCGGGAAGTCCCGGACGAATGTCGGTGCGATCAGGCCCGGAACGACGAGGTGCTCGAACAGCTCCTCGATGAGCAGCCCCGGACTCCAGGCCGGGTCCGCGGTGATGCCATGCGCCTCGGCGTACGCGCGGAGCGTCTCGACCGGAGTGTCGGGATCGACCTGCTCACCCAGGGCCTCCGACACCGCGCCGTACAGGGTGATCGACGGCCACTCGCCGCCGAAATCGTGCTCGCTCCCATCGGTGTGGCGCACGACGTGCGAGCCGACCGCGGACAGCGCCGCGGCCTGGACGAGCTCGCGGGTCAGCACGGCCATCCCGTCGTAGTCGGAGTACGCCTCGTACACCTCGAGCATCGCGAACTCCGGATTGTGCGTCCGATCCGCTCCTTCGTTGCGAAAGTTGCGGTTTACCTCGAACACCTTGTCCAACCCGCCGACGACACACCGCTTCAGATACAGCTCCGGCGCGATCCGCAGAAACAACTCCAGGTCGAAGGCGTTCATGTGGGTCGTGAACGGCCGGGCGGCGGCTCCGCCATGCAGTGGTTGGAGCATCGGCGTCTCGACCTCGAGGAACCCACGCTCCTGCAAGGTGGTCCGTAACGTTCGCACGACGTCGACGCGCAACAGAGCCACTCGTCGCGCCTCGTCCCGCACGATCAGATCCACGTAACGCTGCCGGACCCGCGTTTCCTCGTTCAGCGGTCGGTGCGACACAGGGAGCGGCCGTAGGGCCTTCGCGGTAAAGGCCCACGACTCGGCCAGGACCGATAGCTCGCCTCGGCGGGAGGTAACGACCTCACCTTCCACGAAGACGTGATCGCCGAGGTCGACGTCGGCTTTCCACGCTCGCAGTGACTCCTCCCCGACGCGGTCCATTGACAGCATCACCTGGAGTTCGACACCGCCCTCGCGGATCGTGGCGAAGCACAACCGTCCGGTGTTGCGCATGAAGATGACCCGGCCGGCGACGCCGACCAGATGCCCGGTCTTGCTGTCCAACGGCAGGTCGGGATGCAGGTCCCGAACCTCGGCGAGGGTGTGGGTGCGGGGTACTCCCGGTGGAAACGGGTCGACGCCCTCCGCGCGCAGCCGGTCCAGCTTCTCCCGACGTACCCGCATCTGCTCGGGCAGGTCCATGTACTCGCCGGGCTGCTCGCTGCTCACCTACCGAGCCTAACGGCGCCCCTGAGATCCCTGCCTGAGCTGCAGACGGGCGGCCAGAGGATACGGCGTGATACACAACCCGCCATGAAAGAACGGTCGCGGTCCTTCGACCAAGCCGCGGCGCTGTACGCCGCCGCCCGCCCCGACTACCCCGTCGCCGCACTGGACTGGCTCCTGCGTCCTGACGCGCGCAGGGTGCTCGACCTGGGGGCCGGCACCGGCAAGCTGACCCGCCAGCTCGTGGATCGCGGGCTGGACGTCGTCGCAGTGGAGCCGTCGCCGCAGATGTGCGCGGAACTCGCCGCCTACGCGCCGGAGGCGGTCCGCTACGAGGGCGGTGCGGAGGCGATCCCGTTGCCGGACGGGGACGTCGACGCGGTGCTCGTCGCCCAGGCATTCCACTGGTTCGACCAGGATCGGGCGTTGTCGGAGATCGTCCGGGTGCTGCGACCAGGCGGCCCGCTGGGGTTGCTGTGGAATCTCGCCGACGACACCGAGCCGTGGGTCGACGCCCTCGCCGGCAGCACCCAGGCCATTGCCCGGTCCAGTGACCGGGGTGCGGACGTGGTGGTGGACGGGCGCTTCACGGACGTCGCCACCGCCGAGTTCAGCCACGGGCAACAGTTGGACGCCGACGCGTTGCGCCGGCTGGTCCAGACGCACAGCGCCTATCTCACTCGGGACGAGGAGGGTCGAGCCGATGTCATACGCCGGATCGACGACCTGGTGTCGACGCATCCGGACCTCGCCGGACGCGAGGAATTCGTGTTGCCGTACGTCACCCGCGGCTGGCGGGCGACCCGTCGGTGACCGCCGGCGGGCGTAGCTTCGACGAGATCGCAGCTACGTACTCCGCCGTGCGGCCGGCGTACCCGGAGGCCGCGGTCGACTGGATCCTCAGACCTGCAAACCGCCTGGAAGAACGGTGCGACGGCAAGCACGTCGGCGCCCGGGTGCTCGACCTCGGCGCGGGCACCGGCAAGCTCACCCGCCAACTGATCGACGCCGGCCTCGACGTGGTGGCGGTCGAGCCGTCGCCGCAGATGGGTGCCGAGCTGTCGGCGTACGTCCCGGAGGCGGAGTTGCTGACCGGTTCGGCGGAGGAGATCCCGCTGCCCGACTCCTCCGTCGATTCCGTCGTCGTGGGGTCGGCGTTCCACTGGTTCGACCACGCGGCGGCCTTGGCGGAGATCGCGCGCGTGCTTCGCCGCGGCGGGCGGTTGGGGCTGATCCGCAATCGGCCGGACGATCGGCACGACTGGGTGGCCCGGCTGGATGGCATCGCCGGCGCCAGGGCGCGCCGCGGCAGGCAGGACCCGACTCCAGATGAAGCGGACGCCTTCGACAACGCCGAGGAGGCGCAGTTCCCGCTCGCCTACGAAGTGACCGGCCAGGCCCTGGGTGAGCTGGTGCAGACGTTCAGCTACTACCTGCGCCTCGATGCCGAAGGCCGAGCCGACCTGCTCGCGCGCGTCGCCGAACTCGTTCGCACCCACCCGGATCTGGCCGGGCGGGCGACCTTCCCGCTGCCCTACATGACCCGCTGCTGGCGGGCGACACGTCGATGAATTGGAGATTCGCTATGACCTCGGCCCGAGAACTGCTGCCGCTCGCCGCAGACAGCTTCGGCCGACAGGTACACGCGGTCGCACCCTCCGCATGGACGAACGACACTCCCGACACCGAGTGGACGGTCCGGGACCTGGTCAACCACCTCGTCGGCGAGCACTTGTGGGCGTCGCCGTTGCTCGCCGGGCAGAGTGTGCGCGACATCGGCGACCGGTTCGAGGGCGATGTCCTCGGAGACGACCCGATGGCCGCCTGGGACGCCGCGATTGGTGCGTCCCTGACGGCATTCGCGGCAGCTACCGACGACGACACCGTGGTGCTGTCGTACGGCCCCACCCCGGTCAGTAGGTACGCCGAGGAGATGCTCATGGACCTCACGGTGCACGCCTGGGATCTCGCCCGCGGGATCGGCTCCGACGACCGGCTCGATCAGGTCTGCGTCGAGCACGTGCTGGCCTATGTCGAAGCGAACATCGACGGCCTTCGCGGCTACACCGGAATGTTCGACGCCGAAGTGGCAATCGATTCCGCCGACCCACAGGACCGGCTGCTGGCGCTTCTCGGCCGGGACCCGCGCTGACAGCGGCAGAGTCAGGGCCGGTTCTTCTCCGCGACGAGGCGCAGCCCGATCAGCGTCAGGTCCGGCTCGTGGTACCGCAGCGTCTCAGCCACCCCCAGCACCAGTGGCGCCAGCCCACCGGTGGCGATGACGGCTGGCTCGCCGCCCAGCTCCGCCGCGATCCGCATGACGAGGCCGTCTACCTGCCCCGCGTACCCGAAGACGACCCCGGACTGCAGCGCCTCCACCGTGTTCTTGCCGATCACCGATCGCGGCCGGACGAGTTCGACCTTGCGCAGTTGCGCCGCCTTCGACGCCAGGGCGTCGACGCTGATCTCGATCCCCGGCGCGAGCGCGCCACCGAGGAACTCGCCCTTGCGGCCCACCACGTCGATGCTGGTCGACGTACCGAAGTCGACGACGACCGCCGGCCCCCCGTAGAGGTGGTACGCCGCAAGGCTGTTCACCACCCGGTCCGCACCGACCTCCTTCGGATTGTCGACCATCAGGGGTACGCCGGTGCGCACGCCGGGGCCGACCACCACCGCTGGCAGCGCCTCGTAGTAGTCGGCGATCATGACCCGCAGTTCCCGCAGGATGGCGGGGACCGTCGAGCACACCGCCAGCTCCGACACCGCGGCGCCGTCGAGCAGTCCGCGCACCGTAAGCGCAAGTTCGTCGGCAGTGGCCCGCGCATCGGTCTTCGTCCGCCAGGACCGCTCGAGCTGGTCGCCGGCGAAGATGCCGTAGACGGTCTGGGTGTTCCCCACGTCGATGCACAGCAGCATCAGAGACCCCGCAGCATCAGGCGCCCCGCAGGTCCATGGCGATGTCGACAATGGGTGCGGAGTGCGTCAGTGCTCCGACGGACAGGTAGTGCACACCCGTTTCGCCGTACTCCCGGGCGCGTTCGATCGTGAGGCCGCCGGTCGCCTCGAGCTGGACGTCCGGCCCGACTGCTGCGACGACCTCCCGCAACTGGTCCGGAATCATGTTGTCACACAGCAGGAAACGCGCGCCAGCGCTCACCGCCTCGACCGCCATGTCCACAGTGGACACCTCGACTTGAATGTCGATGGCGGGGTAGGTGCGGCGTACCGCCTCGTAGGCAGCTGCGACACCGCCGGCTGCGACGATGTGGTTGTCCTTGATCATGGCGACGTCGTACAGGCCGAATCGCTTGTTCGTGCCGCCACCGCAGCGCACGGCGTACTTCTCCAAGGCCCGCAGGCCCGGGGTGGTCTTACGAGTGTCCAGAACCGTCGCCCCGGTGCCGGCCAGTGCCTCCGCCCAGGCCCGGGTCGCGGTGGCGACCCCGCTGGCACGGCACAGCAGGTTGAGCATGGTG
>JACCXW010000187.1 GCA_013696785.1 Geodermatophilaceae bacterium
CAGCTTGTAGGTCTTGCGCACCTCCAGCCGCTGATCAGCCATCGCGGGGCTCCTCGGCGGTCACCTTGGCCGGCCCCATCGTCTCGTTGCCCTGCGCCAGGTAGGCCTCCAGGCCGTGGCGCCCGCCTTCCCGCCCGAAGCCGGACTCCTTGTAGCCGCCGAAGGGACTGGCGGGGTCGAAGCGGTTGAAGGTGTTGGCCCACACGACCCCGGCGCGCAGCTGCTGGGCCATCCACAGGATGCGGCTGCCCTTCTCGGTCCACACGCCAGCTGACAGCCCGTAGGGGCTGTTGTTGGCCTTGGCAACGGCCTCGTCGGGTGTGCGGAAGGTCAGCACCGACAGGACCGGGCCGAAGATCTCCTCGCGCGCGATGCGGTGGGACTGACTGACGCCGGTGAACAACGTCGGCGGGTACCAGTAGCCGCGTTCGGGCAGCTGGCACTGCGGCTGCCAGCGCTGCGCGCCCTCGGCGTCACCGGCGTCACTCAGCTCATGAATCTTGGCCAGCTGGACCGGCGAGTTGATGGCGCCGATGTCGGTGTTCTTGTCCAGCGGATCGCCAAGGCGCAGCGTGGACAGGCGCCGCTTGAGGCGGTCGAGCACCGCTTCGGCGACGCTTTCCTGCACCAGCAACCGCGACCCGGCGCAGCACACGTGGCCCTGGTTGAAGAAGATGCCGTTGACGATGCCTTCGACGGCCTGGTCGATCGGGGCGTCGTCGAAGACCACGTTGGCCGCCTTGCCGCCCAACTCCAGCGTCAGCCGCTTGCGGGTGCCGGCGATGGTGCGCTGGATGGACTTGCCGACGTCGGTCGAGCCGGTGAAGGCGATCTTGTCCACGTCCGGATGCTCGACGAGGGTCTGGCCGGTGTCGCCGGCGCCGGTGATGATGTTGACCACGCCCGGCGGAAGGTCGGCCTGCTGGCAGATCTCGGCGAACAGCAGAGCCGTCAGCGGTGTGGTCTCGGCCGGTTTCAGGACGACGGTGTTGCCGGTGGCCAGCGCCGGGGCGATCTTCCAGGCCAGCATGAGCAGCGGGAAGTTCCACGGGATGATCTGCCCGGCGACACCGAGCGGGCGCGGTGCCGGGCCGAGGCCCGCGTAGTCGAGCTTGTCGGCCCAGCCGGCGTAGTAGAAGAAGTGCGCGGCGGCCGTGGGAACATCCACGTCGCGCGACTCGCGGATCGGCTTGCCGTTGTCCAGCGACTCCAGGACCGCCAGCTCGCGGGCCCGCTCCTGCACGATCCGGGCGATGCGGTAGAGATACTTGCCTCGTTCGGCCGGGCCAACTCGGCTCCAGACTCCGTTGAATGCCTGCCGCGCCGCCTTGACCGCTCTGTCCACATCGGACGGTCCGGCCTCGCTGACCTCGGCCAGTACTTCTTCCGAGGACGGGCTGATCGTCTTGAACGGCGTACCGCCCGTCGCGTCGGTGAACTCCCCGCCGATGAAAAGTCCGTACGACGCCTTGATGTCCACAATGGACCGGGACTCGGGCGCGGGAGCGTAGTCGAAGGGCACGTCGGTCAGTCCAAGGTGATGTAGTCGGGGCCGGAGTACTGACCGGTGGCCAGCTTCTGGCGCTGTAACAGCAGATCGTTGAGCAGCGTGGACGCGCCGAAGCGGAACCAGCCGGGCGAGAGCCAGTCCTCGCCGACGGTCTCGTTGACCAGCACGAGATGGCGGATGGCGTCTTTGCTCGTGCGGATGCCTCCGGCCGGTTTGACGCCGACCTGCCGACCCGTGCTGTCGCGGAAGTCGCGGACCGCCTCGAGCATCACGAGAAGTACGGGCAGCGTTGCAGCAGGCGAGATCTTGCCGGTGGACGTCTTGATGAAGTCGCCGCCGGCGAGCATCGCCAACCACGCGGCCCGCCGGACGTTGTCGTACGTCGCCAGCTCTCCGGTTTCGAGGATGACCTTGAGATGCGCCGGCTCGCAGGCGTTCTTGACCGCGACGATCTCCTCGAACACCTGCAGGTAGCGACCCGAGAGGAAGGCCCCCCGGTCGATCACCATGTCGATCTCGTCGGCTCCGGCGGCGACGGCTTCCTTGGTGTCGGCGAGCTTGACGTTCAGGCTCGCCCGACCGGACGGGAAGGCGGTCGCGACGGCGGCGACGCGGACGCCGCTGTCGCCGAGGGCCTCTCGTGCGGTGGTGACGAGGTCGCCGTACACGCAGACGGCCGCAACGTGCGGGGTGGCCGGGTCGCCCGGATCGGGCCGGCGGGCCTTGGCGCAGAGATTTCGCACCTTGCCGGGTGTGTCCGCGCCCTCCAGGGTGGTCAGGTCGATCATCGAGATGATCATGTCGATCGCCCACTGCTTGCTCGTGGTCTTGATCGAGCGCGTCGACAGCATGGCGGCCCGCGCCTCGGCACCGACCTGGTCGACGCCCGGCAGCCCGTGCAGGAAGGTGCTCAGCGACGCGTTGTCCCTGGTGACACCGTCCCGGCTGACCTCGGGAAGCGTGCCGGTACTCATGAGCCGGGAGTCTAGGCCACCCGTAGCGCCCGTCCGGCCGGGTGGACGGGCGCTAGGGTCTGGCCTCGTGCAGACCCTCGTCGTAGATCACCCGCTCGCCCGTGCCCGGCTGACGACGATGCGCGATGCCCGCACCGACAACGCGACGTTCCGGGCGGCGCTGCGCGAGCTGACGTTGATGCTGGTGTACGAGGCGACCCGGGAACTCGACGTCATCTCCTCCACGATCATGACGCCGGTGGCGCGCACCGTCGGCACGGCGTTGGCGAACCCACCGCTGCTCGTCCCGGTGCTCCGGGCCGGGATCGGGATGGCGGAGGCGGCGTTCGGGCTGCTGCCCGAGGCCCAGATGGGCTTCGTGGGGCTGGCTCGCGACGAGGAGACGTTCGCGCCGCGGGCGTACATGGAGTCGCTGCCGGACAACCTGACCGGGCGGCCGGTGTTCGTGCTCGACCCGATGCTGGCCACCGGCGGATCGATGGAGCACAGCTGCCGACTCCTCACCAGCCGCGACGCCACCGACATCACCGTGCTGTGCGCGCTGTCCGCGCCCGAGGGGCTCGCCCGGCTGGAGGCCACCGGACTGCCGCTACGGGTCGTGACGGCCAGCATCGACGAGCGGCTCAACGATTCGGCGTACATCGTCCCGGGCCTGGGCGACGCCGGCGACCGCCAGTTCGGCGCGGTCTAGGGGCCGACCGTCGAACGGCCGCGGCGCACAGTCGAGCGAGTTCGGGGGAAGTGCGCCTCATGATCGCAACCAGGCCACACATTGCGGTCACCCCGCACCGCCGCCGGGCGGCGTGTTGCGGGAAACCGCCGGCGTGTCGCGGACTTTGTGTGGGCTGGTGGCGATCGTGGAACCGCGACTCAGGTCGGCAGCCCCAGCAATGCGCTGACCTCCGCGCGCAGGTCGGACATCCGGGCGGCCGCCGCCTCCCGAGCCGACGCGACCGACCCGCTGACCGGGACGACGACCTCTAGGTAGGCCTTGAGCTTCGGCTCGGTTCCGCTCGGCCTGACGACGACCCGCACACCCGCAGCAGACAGCCGCACGACGTCGGCGGCCGGCGCCAGATCCTCGAACATCATGGGGGCGCCCGACAAGGCGGCGGGTGGCGACGCCCGCAGCGCGGACATGGCGGCGGCTATCAGCGAAAGGTCCTGAACGCGGACCGAGATCTGGTCGGTGAGGTGGACGCCGTGTACGACGGCGAGTTCGTCCAGCCGGTCGAGCAGCGTCTTCCCGTCGACGCGAAGCCGCGCCGCAAGGGCAGCGACCAGTAGCGCCGCCGAGATCCCGTCCTTGTCCAGGACGATGTCCGGGGCGGCGGCGTATCCGAGCGCCTCCTCGTAGCCGAAAGCCAGCGGTACGCCGGTCTGCTCCGGCGCCCGGACGATCCACTTGAAGCCGGTCAGCGTCTCGGCGTACGGGACCTCGGCGTCTGCCGCGATCGAGCGGAGCATGGACGAGGAGACGATCGTGGTCGCATACGTGCCGGTCCTCCCGGCGCTGAGCAGTGCGTCCGCGAGCAGGACCCCGACCTCGTCGCCGCTCAGCATCCGGTCCCCGCAGATCACGGCGCAGCGATCGGCATCGGGGTCGTTCGCGATCGCGATGTCGGCGCCGCATTCGGCGGCGAGCGCGAGCAGCAGATCGACCGCACCGGGTTCCTCGGGATTGGGGAACGGCACCGTCGGGAACGTCGGATCAGGCGTGGCCTGCTCGGTGACGACGTGCAGATCGGCGAACCCGGCGCCGACGAAGGCCCGGCGCGCGACATCGGCGCCGACGCCGTGCAGCGCCGTGTACGCCACGGTCAGCTCGCGCGGTCCCGGCGGCGGCACGGCGCACACCGCCATCAGGTACGCCGTCACGATCTCCTCGCCGAGGACCGTGTACGTCCCGGACAGCGGCAGTGCGCGGGCAGAGGGCACCGCGGCGATGCCCGCCTGGATGCCGGTGTCCGCGGGCGGCACGATCTGCGCTCCGTCGGCGAGGTAGACCTTGTAGCCGTTGTCCTGCGGCGGGTTGTGGCTCGCGGTGACCATGATCCCCGCGGCAGCGCCCAGGTGGCGGATGGCGAAGGCCAGCACCGGGGTCGGCAGCGGACCGGGAAGCAGCAGGGCCTGCCGGCCGGCGCCGGCGATGACGGCCGCGGTGTCCTGCGCGAACTCGGTACTGCCACGGCGGGCGTCGTACCCGATCA
Organism: Geodermatophilaceae bacterium; assembly: GCA_013696785.1. Taxonomy (GTDB): domain Bacteria; phylum Actinomycetota; class Actinomycetes; order Mycobacteriales; family Geodermatophilaceae; genus JACCTY01. Next base: position 4,695 of record JACCXW010000187.1, read on the forward strand.
CCACCGGCCCGTCGGCCCCGGTCGAGGCAAGGTAGCCGGCCACGCCGGCGGCTGCGCGTCGGACCACCGCCCTGTTCATGCCGTTGGGACCGGCACGGACCACGCCACGAAGGCCGGCGGTGCCGAACGTCAGCGGACCCGCGAACCGGTCGGCCAGTTCGGCGGCGGCGCCGGCGTCGAGCAGCGCCTCCAGTTCGGCCCGGGTGGCGGGGTCGGGATCGTCGGCGATCCACGCTCGGATCGCCACCTCGGTCAACGAATCGCTCCGATGTCGAAGTCCGGGCCGGCGAACTCACCGCCGAGGAAGGCGTGGAACGGGTCGGCACCGTCGCCGACTTCGGCCGCGTACGCCTCGGCATCGTCGACGGGGTGATATCCGATGGCCCGTCCCGGTTCCAGGTCCCACCAGCCGCGGGTGTTCGCGGAGATGCCGTAGACGACGGCAAATCCAGGGCTCGGGGCGGACAGGGCCGCGTCCACGAGCCCGACCGTGTCGGCATCGGACAGCCACGTCGACAGATGCCTCGGATCCACGGGCGTCGGTCGCTGCGTTCCGATCCGCAGGCAGACGACGTCCAGGCCGTAGCGGTCGGCGTACAGCGACCCGAGCGCTTCCCCGGCGACCTTGCTGACGCCGTAGAACGTGTCCGGACGGGGCCGGGTGTCGACCGGCACGCAGTCGGCTCGGGGAGTGAATCCGACGGCGTGGTTGCTGCTCGCCAGGACGACGCGGCCGACGCCGGCCTGCCGGGCCGCCTCGAGGACGTTGTACGTCCCGTCGATGTTGACCCGGCGAATGTCTTCGTACGGCGCCTCGCTGGCCAGGCCGCCCATGTGGACGACGGCGTCCGTGCCCGTGCTGGCTGCCAGGACGGCCTCGAAATCCGTGACGTCCCCTCGAATCCGGTCCTCCCCGTCACGGCCAGGACCCATGTCGGCGACGTCGAAGCAGCGAAGCGACCAACCACTGGCCGGCAGACCGGCTCGTAGCAGCGCGCCGATCTGGCCGGCAGCGCCGGTGAGCAGAACCCGTCGCGACGTCACAGCTGGCCGACGACCTCGGCCAGCAGCGATCCCATCCGCGCAGCCGCTGCCTGCCCGGCCGCCAGTACTTCGGCGTGGTCCAGGGGCTCGCCGGTGATCCCGGCCGCGAGATTCGTCACCAGCGAGATCCCCAGCACCTCGGCGCCGGCCGCCCGCGCTGCGATCGCCTCCAACGCGGTGGACATACCCACGAGGTCGGCACCCAGGCCCGCGAGCATCCGGATCTCGGCAGGCGTCTCGTAGTGCGGACCCGGAAGTGCGGCGTACACCCCTTCACCCAGATCGGGGTCGGCGGCTCGGACCAGCGCGCGCAGCCGGGCGGAGTAGAGGTCGGTGAGATCGACGAACTGCGCGCCGACGAGCGGTGAGCGTGCCGTGAGATTCAGGTGGTCCGAGATCAGGACCGGCTGGCCGACGGCGTACTCGGGACGGAGGCCACCGGCGGCATTGGTGAGCACGACGGTCGCGCAGCCCGCGGCGGCCGCGACCCGGACCCCGTGCACCACCGGTGCAACGCCGCGGCCCTCGTACAGGTGGGTGCGGCCGAGCAGCACGAGGACGCGCTTGCCGGCGATGTCGAGGGAGCGAAGTTTGCCGCTGTGACCCATCACTCCCGGCGGTGCGAAGCCAGGCAGGTCCGTGGCCGAGATCTCGCTGTTCGATGGACCCAACGCGTCGGCGGCCGGCAGCCAGCCCGAGCCCATCACGATCGCGACGTCGTGTCGCTGGCCCCCCGTGGCCGCGGTGAGGGCGTGCGCCGCGGCCGCCGCTAGCTCCAGCGGGTCATGCTCGGTGGTCGTCACGGCGGAGCAGCCTAGCGATGCCGGCCACGGCTGAACCGTAGCCGCCTGCGGCACGTGGTAGCTGGTGCACGGGGTTTGATCCGCGGGATCGCCGGCGGCATGGTCAGCGCACCCCGCAGCGACGCCGAGGAGTGGTGGCCGTGGCCGCACGTGGATCTCTCGCCAGGTTGCTCGTCATCGCGACGATCGGTATCGCGGCCGGATTGCCGGCGGCACCGGCCGGCGCAGTCGCGAGCGACATCCAGGTCGTTCCGACGCCTGCGCTGGCCAGGCAGGCGGCCTTGACGGCGGTGTCCTTCTCCTCCGCTGCCGACGGGTGGGCGGTCGGCAGGGTGGGGGAGTCGCTCGCCGCGCCATCGGATGTCGACACCCTGATCGAGCACTGGAACGGCTCGTCATGGACGGTGTCGCCGACCCCGGCGGTGGACGCCAGCGACGAGACTCTCACCGGAGTGGTGGCCTTGAGCGGCACCGATGCCTGGGCAGTCGGGCGCCAGGACCGCTACGGCTACAACGACGACCTGCCGCTTCTGCTGCACTGGGACGGGAGCGGCTGGTCCCCCGCGCAGGCACCGTCGGCGCGGATCCCGACGGCGATTGCGGGAAGCGCCGCCGACGACGTCTGGGCCGTGGGGACGGGTGTGTTCCAGCACTTCGACGGTGTGTCGTGGTCGGTGGTGGCCGTGCCCGATTCCAAAGCGGTGATCTCCTCGGTGACCGTCGTGTCGCCAACCGACGCGTGGGCGGTCGGCCAGAAGCCGGTGGACAAGCCCGGCTACGACCACACGTCCCATCCCTACGCTGCTCACTGGAACGGCGTCGCTTGGCGGACAGTGTTCGTTCCGCACGCCAGCACCGACGCCCGGCTGGCCTCGGTGTCGGCTTCCTCGGCCGGTGATGTCTGGGCCGTCGGGTCGGCGTTCGACCGACGCACCGGAGACCACGGCACCTACGCCCAGCACTTCGACGGGACGCGGTGGCGCCAGGTCGACATTCCTGACCAGGGCGCCTCCAACGGGCTGACCGGCGTCGTGGCCGTGTCCGCGGACGCGGCGTACGCCGTCGGTCACCGCGACGGGCAGACCTCCCTCGGCGCCGTCTGGCGCACCGTCGTCCAGCGCTGGGACGGCCACTCCTGGACGATCATGACCAGCCCGAACGACACGAGGAGCGACAACTACCTGACCAGCGTGTCCGTAGTCGGAAGCGACATGTGGGCGGTCGGGTCCGACGGCGGAACACTCGCAGTTCGAGCGGCCAGCGGTTGATCGGGTAGGCGGTCTAAGAGGCTTAGCTGCGCACCGGGCCGCCTTAGGGGCGGCCACCGTCTTCGGTCGCCGAGATCTGCTCGGTTGACCGATGCCGCAGCCGGGTCTCAGCAGCAGAGTCGACCTTGTCAGCAGAGGAGTCACCAAGACACCTCGCAGGACGAGGAGGACGACATGTTCGACACTTTCGGGTCCGCGTTGGAGACCGAGATCGCCTACCGTCGCGAGCGGCTGTACGACGCCGCCGCAGCCGGTTCCTGGAAGCGGCCGCGGGGCCGCTGGGTGAGGCGTCCCGCGACCGCGTCGCGGCCGCAGCGAGACGGCCGCCAGGGCTGAGGCATGGTCGCCACCGTCCAGCCGGTCGAGTCAGCCGGGTACGTCCAGGCCGGGTACGAGCAGGCCGGGTACGTCGGCGCGGGCTTCCCCGAAGCCCCGTTCGCCGATGCCGCACTGTCGGTGCCGCGTGGGACCATCGCACTCGTGCCGCGCTGGGGTTTCGACGCACCTTTTGTAGGCCGGGCCGAGGAGCTCGGCCGGCTCGTGGACGGGCTCGCAGCAGCCCGCCGCGGCGAGCCGTCTGCGTGCCTGCTCGCCGGTGACGCCGGGGTCGGCAAGACCCGGTTGCTGGGCGAGGTGGCCAGGCGCGCGCGTGCCGAGGGCATGACACTGCTCGTCGGGCATTGCGTGGACCTCGGTGACGTCGGGTTGCCCTACCTGCCGTTCACCGAGATCCTGCGCGCTGTCGCGGAGGCCGAGGATGACGGCGCCGACCTGGCGCGCCGCTATCCCGTGCTCGTGCCTCTGCTCGGCGGGAGCTCCGGTACGGCCGACTCGGCACCAGTCGGCGTGGCGAATCAGCTGCATCTGTTCGATGCGGTGGCGGCGCTGCTCGCCGAGGTCAGTGCCCGCCGGCCGACCCTGCTCGTGATCGAGGACCTGCACTGGGCCGACCAGTCCACCCGCGACCTGCTCCGCTTCCTGCTCAGCCGGCTCGAACGCCAGCAGCTGCTCATCGTCGGGTCGTACCGCGCCAACGACCTGCACCGCAGGCACCCGCTGCGACCGTTGCTCGCCGAGTTGGCCCGCCTGCAACACGTGGAGCGCCTTCAGGTCGCACCGCTGGCCGACGCCGAGATCGCCGTGCTCCTGCAGTCCATGTACACCGATGGCTTGGCGGATTCCGACGTACGCCGGATAGTCGACCGTGCCGAGGGCAACGCCTTTTACGCCGAGCAGTTGCTCCAAGCCAGCCTCGATCGGGACACCGACACGATCCCGGTCGGGCTTGCCGATGTCCTGCTGGCCCGTCTCGAGCAACTCCCCAGCGCGGCCCAGCGCGTCGTCAGGATCGCCGCCGTCGCTGGGCGACGGGTCCAGCATGCGCTGCTGCGCGATGCCAGCGGCCTCAGCGAGACCGACCTCGACGGTGCGCTGCGCGAGGCGGTCACCCGCCACGTCCTGATGCCCCGCGAGGATCAGACCTACGCGTTCCGGCATGCCCTGCTACGCGAGGCGGCCTACTCTGACCTGCTGCCGGGGGAGCGGGTCCGCATCCACGCGCTGTTCGCCGAGCTGCTGGCCAACGGGGCTATCGGGACCGGGTCGGCCGCCGAGCTCGCCTACCACCGCCGCGAGAGCAACGACCTCGCCGGAGCCCTCGTCGCCTCGCTCGACGCCGCGGACGAGGCACGCCGGCTCGGAGCGCCGGCTGAGCAGCTGCACCAGCTGCAGGGCGCGCTCACGTTGTGGGCTGCCGTCCCTGAAGCGGCTGAACTCACCGGACGCGACGAGGTCTCGCTGATGCTCAGCGCGTCCAACGCGGCGGCGCAGGCGGGGGAGTCGCAGCGCGCCGTTGCCCTGACGCGTGCTGCGCTGGAACGGGTCGACTCGCCGGCTGACCTCGAGTTGGCGGCCAGGGTGCGCTACACGCTGGCTCAGAACCTGATCACGCTCGATCTCGACCAGGCCGCGTATGTCGAGACCAGCGCCGCACTGGATCTCCTCCCGTCGGACCCCCCGTCAGCCGCGAGGACATGGGCTGCCGCGACGCATGTCCGCACCGCCTTCTTCGTGGACGATCACGAGGGCGCACATCAGGCGGCCGAGGAGGCGCTGGCCGGAGCCGAGGCGCTGGGGCTCGATGCGGCCTGGGCCGACACAACGATCACGCTGGCCCGGATGGATCAACGTCGCAGCGACGCGAACGTCATCACCGCGCGACTCGAGGAGGCCTACGAGCGGGCCCGCCGCTCCGATGACCGCGATGTCGAGCAGCGTGCGATATACAGCCTGGCCGTCGTCCGCTACGAGTCCGGCGACCTGGCCGGAGCCCTGCGCTGGCTCGACCTGGGAGCTCGACACGCCGACGCGCACGGACTCAGCTGGAGTCTCTACGCCACCGAAACCCGGCACCTGTTGGCTGTCGTGCGCTACGTGGCCGGCGACTGGGACGCCTCGCTGCGGGCAGCTGACCTCGCCGGCGGCGCGGCACCTAGTTCTGCCAAGCACGTTGCGACCGCAGGATTCTTCGTCGCCGTGGGACGTGGCGAGCCGGGCTTGGAGCACCGGTTGGCCGCGGAGTTCAAGGCCAGCGACGACAACCCTCTGCGGCTGCTGACGGCCGGGACCTGTGCGGTGGACCTGGCGTCGTGGACCGAACCCGAACGCGCGCTGTCCCTGTCGGAGGAGACCGTCGAGGCAGTGACCCGGCTGTGGGGCCCGGAGGTGCTGGGACTGGTCCGGCTGCTGGCGCTGACGCTGGGTGCTCTCGCCGACCAGGCCGGATCCGCGCGCATGCTCGGTGACGCAGCCCGTGCGGCCGGGCCGGTCGGGTCTGCCGACCGACTGATCCGGCAGGTCCGGGAGATCGCCTCGACGAGCGTCACCTGCAGCGGCCCGTTGGGGGTCGAGGCGCTCGCCTGGTTGGCGCGGGCCGAAGCCGAATGGGCCCGGGCGCAGGGGTCACAGGATCCCAGCCTGTGGCGTGCCGCCGTCGAAGCCTTCGACTACGGACACGTCTACGAGCAGGCCCGCAGCCGATGGCGACTCGCCGAGGTACTGCTCGCCGCGGACGACCGTACGGCGGCCACCGAGGAGGCCAAGGCGGCGTACGACGTGGCGAGCCGGCTCGGCGCCCGGCCGCTGTCAGCGGCGGTCGAGTCCCTGGTGCGTCGCGGACGCCTGGACGCAGGACTGCCCGGCGCCGCCGGAGAACCGGCTGTGTCGCCGTTCACCCCCAGGGAGCGTGACGTGTTGGCGCTGTTGTCGCGGGGGCGGACGAACCGGCAGATCGGCCGGGAGCTGTACATCAGCGACAAGACAGCGAGCGTGCACGTGTCGAACATCGTGGCGAAGCTCGGCGCGTCCGGCCGTACCGAGGCCGTTGCCATCGCGCACCGGCGTGGCCTCGTCGAGGACCCAGCACACTGAATCCATGACCTTCGAGCCGACCGAGCACGTCCTGCGCCGTCTTATGGACCCGATCGCGTGGTTGACGACGGTCTCGCCCAAGGGCCGGCCCTCGCCGCGGCCGGTGTGGTTCCTCTGGACCGGCGCGGACTGCGTCATCTACAGCCAGCCCGGCGTGGCCAAGCTCACCCACATCGCCGCTAACGACCAGGTCTCCTTGCACTTCAATTCCGATGTCGACGGTGGCGACATCGTCGTCCTAGGCGGGCGCGCCGAGCTGATCCCGGACGCTCCGCCGGCCGACGGCTGGCCGGGACTGTTGGAGAAGTACGCCGATCTGCTGGTCATGATCGGGATGAGCGCCGAGCACTTCGTCGACACCTATGCGGCGGCGCTGCGGTTCATCCCTGAACGAGCCTGGTCGATGGACTGACATCTGCCGCGCCTCGGCCCGGCGGAGCGTCGTCCGGAACGCAGCCCGCCAGGTGGCGCTGGAACCACTGCACGGCGTGCCGGTCGACCTCGGCGGCGTGCGGTGTCTGCGGTGCCGGTTCGTCGCCGGGAGCCGCGGCCAGCTCATGTCCCATGCCATCGATCACGACGAGTTCGGCGCGGGTCGGGTCGCCGTACAGGCTCGCCAGCGCCTGACGTAGCAAGTCGGCCGGCTCCAGGTAGCCCTGCGCGTCGTCCTTGCCGCCGACCACCAGCAGAACGGCCGGCTGACCAGGCTCCGCGATGTCAGCGGCACGGGCGACGAAGTCCAGTCGCCGAGCCACTTGCAGGGAGGTGTCCGACCAGGGGTAGGTCACGCCGTAGCGTCGCCCCGTCGCCTCGACCACCGGTCGCAATTGCACGACCGGGCTGACAAGCACGGCGGTGCTG